>CAZYHO010000143.1:0-10318 GCA_964647495.1 uncultured Akkermansia sp.
CGTCTTCCATGCCCTGCATAAAGCGGCGCGCACCGCCCCACGCAAAGAAAATCGCTTCGAAGCCGCGGCACACCCCCACCCCGACCCCGCCCCGCCCCGCTGCAGTTCGTCTGTCACCCTGCAGCGCAATCCTCCGCCATCCGTCTGTCGCCCTGTATGCCGCAGATTCTTGTGGCGGGGGGGAGGTGGCTGGTGGAATGTTGTGGGCGAGGTTGAGGCTTTCGGTTGGGGGAGATTGATATTCTGAATTTGTGAAACGATCGACTTTTTCCGGATTGATGGGTGGCTGCCGGCTTTCAGTGTCGGCGGTGCTGGCGGTGGCGCTGTCCGGCTGCGTGGGAATTGATCCCGCGGCGATGAGCACGCTGCCTGGCGATATCATGGCGATGCCGCACATGGTGCGGGACATAGGGAGCCGGCCAACGAACCCTTCGGACGTGATGCGGAAGGTGGACCGGACGCTGGCATTGATAGCGGTGGTACAGCGGTACGCGGAATTGAGCGCCGCGCAAAAGCGGAGGGTGGAACAGGTGGTCGAGCGGCGTTACAACACCATGGTTGCGCAGGAGAAGCGCGCGTTGGCGCCGCGCTACGCGAACCGGAAGGCGGAGGTGCGGAATCGCGGGGCGGCGCGCGTGGCCGAAGCGCGGAAGAAGAGTCCGGCGGCGGCGGCAAGAGCTGAAAGCGAGGCGCAGAAGGAAGCGGAGAAGGTGGACCTTGAGTGGGACAAGGCCGCGCGCTCCTCGGTGGCAAAGAACCACGGGACCGATTTTGCAGTGCCGGTGAGGAATCCGGACGGGAAAGCGGTCGTCGCATTCGCGAGCGTGAAGGAGAGTGGCGTGAGCGTATCGAATTCGGCCTACGAGGTGCAAGGCACCACCGCGTCGCTCAATTCGTCCAGCAAGATATCACACTCCGGCCGGACGTACGCCGTGCTCGACGAGAAAGTCGGGTTGTAGAGGGAACCGGCTTGCGAGTATTCCATGCCTGGCGCGCAACGGGGTATGATCAGCGAAGCGGGACCTCCACATCGAGGAGCGCGTACGCGCGGCCATCGTGGCTGACGTCGCGGCCTGCGGCGGCGGCGGCGGCGAGTGCCTGCCGGGCGCCGGCGAGTTCGTAAGCGGCGCTGCTGACGGTGATGCCGGAATCGCGCACCGAGGCGAAAGCGACGACCGCCTTGCCGTCCGGATTCCTCACCGGCACGGCGAAATCGGCGCCATGCGACTTGACGACCGCGTTGCGTGCCGCGGACCGCCACTCCGCGTCGATGGCAGCGATCTCCTTCGATTGATCCGCCTCGACGGCGGCCACTTCGCGCTCAGCGACGCCGGCCGGCTTGCGGCCCGCCGCGGCGTCGCGGCGGACCGCGGCGACGCGGGCCTGCGACTGGCGGCGCACCGTCTCTTTCTTCCGTTCGTATGACGGCGCGAGCCGCCGCATCTCCCCGGCGACCATACCATCGAACTTCATCGCGGCCACGCGCCGCACGATCTCCTGGTCGCCGGCTCCCAGATCCTTGTATTTGCGGATGGTCCTGGCGACGCGGGCCAAGTCACCGAGCGGCGCGGCGCCGATGTCGGCTCCGGCCACGAATGTCGTCTCGTCCTGCCTGCCGAAAACCGGCCCCTCGCGCCCGGTCGAGTCAGTGACGGGTGAAGAGGCGCAGCCGGCGGCGAAGAGGGCGGCCGCGGGCATGAAGGAACGGAGCCGCGGATTCATAACGCGGACACGGAGGCACTGAAACGCGACAATACAAAAAGATACTTCGGCAGCGGAGCCCGTGCGAGACGAACACCTCCGCCAACTCCCTACTGCACGCCGGCGATGTCGCTTTCCGCGACTTCCTGGATGAAAGTGCGGACGACTTCGCGGATTTTGTCGAGGCGTTCCTCGGCGGACGGGGTGGCGGCTGCGACGCGTTTCAGCTCGCTGCGGAGCTTGGCGGTGTCGATGTCATCCGCGATTTTGTAGCGGGCATGGCTGGCGATGACTTCTTCCCAGACCGCGGCGAGGGCGTTGGAGAAATCACGATTGTTTTCCCACCATGACCGGGCGGCGTCGAAGTCATCCGAGGAGCGGCTGTAGAGATTGAGGCCGGTTTCGCGGGCGATGAAGCGGTCGGCGGGCGGAGCGAGGTCGAGCTTGCCGTTGACCTGTTCGTGAGCCCAGCCCTCCGGGGTGAGCGTGTGCCGGTTGATGGCGATGAGCACGTCGTAATCATCGCGTTTTGTATACTCGCGGCGCGGGAGCGGGCGCCATGTTTCGCCCGAGGTCCAGGATGAAACGCCGCCGGTGTGCTCCCATCGGCCGACGCCCTCGTAGCGCGGGCTGTTGTCGACGTTGGTCACGAGCTGCGTCCAGGCGCCCTTTGTTTCTTCGGGACCGAGTGTGCGTGTGCGCCATGTGTTGTGACCGCGGAACTCGGTGAGGCTGGTGTCTTCGAACGTCCAGATCTGCCGCCAGTGCTGGATGACGGCTCCCTTGCCGACGAGGAGAAGGTGCTGGAGCGCGATGCGGCGAGGCGTGTCCTCGGCGACGACCACCAGCTCCCTGGCGTCCTCTTGATACGGTTTGGTCAGCGTGTAACCCGGCTGCAGGGCGAGGGTTTCCTGAAACTGGAAATCGACGGCATAAGTTCCGGCCATGGCGAGGATGGCGGCGCGGTCGGCGGCGGGGGGATCGGCGACAGTCGCGGCCTGCGGCGCATCCTCGGCGAGGACGGAGCCGATGGCCGCGATGGCGAGCGGGAAGGAGCGGGCAAAGAACGAGGCGGGTGTCATGTGAGTGCGTGTGTGTGGTGAATCAGCGGAGGAATCGGTCGATGCGGCGGATGCGCCAGTCATGGAAATGGTCGAGGGGCGGCGGGATCTGTCCAGCGCGGAGGGCGGCGACCGCATCGGGGAGGTCCGGGTTTTCGGGATCGAGATGCCGTTCGACGACGGCGGACCCCTCGATGGAGGCGGAGACGTCGAGCGAGGCGAGGTCGATGCGCCCCTGGTCGTCCGGCGGCGCGGCGCGGAGGGACTCGGCGCGGAAGTGGACGCGATATGTATTGGAGCGCGTGGTCAGGCGTCCGTAGAGGTTGGCGTACGGGCGTTCCTTTGAATTGTCACCGGTGAGCCGGTGGGTCGCCCAGAACCGGCGCATGGCGTCGCGCTCGCCGGACAGGCCTTCCGGCACGAGGTCGTGCTCGCAGATTTCGCTGGCGGCGAGAAAGACGCGGCCCTGGTCGAAAACTTCGCGGTCCCACTGAGCGAGCGTTTCGTCGGCATCGATGAAATGGCGGAAGGATGTGTGCCGCGGCGGCTGTTCGGGCGGCAGTTTATATGAAAGGCCGGCGGCATCCGGGATGGCGAGCAGTTTTTCCGCCTTGAGCAGGGAATGCAGCGCGGTGGTGCGGCGGATATGGCCGAACGGGACGAGCCGATGATTGAGATTGATCTTGCCTTCGGTGGCCGCCGGCGCGCTGAGGGCGGCCGGTTCCTGGACCGGCATCCAGAAAAGATCGAGCAGCAAGTGATCTCGCGGCCAGCTCCAGCCGTAGTGGTCGGCCTCCGCGCTCCAGCCGGCCGGGTCGGGCTCGCCTTGCGGGCGGAAGAGGAGTGTCTGCCACGGCACCCGGGCTTTGACGCCGGTGGGCAGGCTGCCGAGCATGACGGGGGACGGGACTTGGCGGCTGGCGCCCCACACGCGTGGCCGTGGGTCCGGCAGGTGCATCGAGCGCGGCTCGGCCACGTTGAAATACGGCACACCGCCCGCGAGATAACCACTGGTCTCGCCGTCGTCCGGGCGGTTGATGTACGGGCCGTCGGCCGCCCAGGCCACGCCGTTGTCGAAGTCACCGGTCAGATGCGGCAGGCACGGGCCGCGGCGGCCGAGGTCGAGCCGGCCGGATGCGATCATGTGGGCGGCTTCGGCAAACGAGGCGCCGGGGGAACCTGTCGCGGCCGGCCCGCCAGCCACGAGAGACAATCGCCATGGGAAGTCCGGCGCCGTGACGGGGAGGAGCGGCACATCGGGAATGTATCCCGTGACGGCGGCGAACGCCGGGGCGCCGAGCACCGACTGCTGGGCGTCGGGTGTCGACTCGGTGAGCTGATGCGCCTGTGTGGCATTTCCCCAGAGCGGATGAGGAACGAAGACCGGCGGCGCCGGCACGACGGCATTCCCGGACGCGGGAGGTTCGAGTGTGCGCGAGGCGGCGGTGAGGCGGTGATCGCCATGCGCCGGGATCAACGACTGCACCACGTCATTGCTCGAGATGAGGCGGCGATTGAGTTTGGCCTGGACGAGGCGCTCTTTCCAATCGGCCGGCGTTTCATCACCCGGCAGGCTGGGGCAAGGGAGCGTCTGCCGGATCGACGGCACATGGAGCGGAATGACTTGCAGCAGGTCGGCAGTCGATGCAGGGCCGGCGTCGACAGCGCCCGGGAGGAGGAGCGGATGATCCGGCGTGTCGTACAGGGCGAGCTGCATCGGGTGGGATGCGGGCGTGCCGGAGAAATCGAGAGTTTCCACGGAAGGGCCGGCGATGACCGGTTCGAAGAGGAAGGCCGTGCTCAGCCGGCGATCGGAGATGGCGAAGCGGACGCCGGCGGATCCACCCGAAGGGATCCAGCGCGAGGCGAGTTCGTCGGAGGTTTTGAGAAAAGCGAAGCGCGGGGCCGGCTGGGAGGGGTGGCTGTTTTCGGGGCGTGCCAGGCCGACCGGCTGATCGAACAACCGGAGATCTGGCAAGGCGCCGATGGCTCCCGTGGACGCGGCCGGCGAACCGCCGAGAGCGAGCGCGAGGTACGGCCGGTATTCGCCCCACCCCTGGCTGGGAACGAACCCTTCGATGATCACGGCCATCTGGATCTCGCGCATGCCCGGCACGGTGAGGCGGGCGGCGGCATCGGGCGAGCTGGGGTTGCCACGCACGGAGCCGTCCGGGGCGACCTCGGCGCGGCAGATGAAGACGAAGCTGACTTCGCTGACGGTGAGCATGCGGCCGGCGCCCTTGGCGGCGTGGAGGTCGGCGTCGGTCAGTTGGTCGGTGCGGCGGGTCTTGGCGTTTCCGCCGGTGTAAAGTGGCGAGACCTGACCGAATCCGCGCTGCGGGTCGGCCGGACAACTCACGCAGAACTGCTGCTCCGATGTGAGCCCGGCATCGTTGAAATTCGTCTGGCGTATGTAATCGAAAATGCCGACGAGGATCGAATCGCGGTCGTCCGCCGGGCCGGGCCCATATTTCTCGGCGAACGAAGCGGCCATTCCGTGGCGATGAAACCCGGGCACGGGGCGGTCGGTGAGGGCGCGCGCATACTCGAAAAGTTCGCGGTTTTTCCCGGCGCCGGTGCCGAAGAAATTGAAGTGGCCGTCGCCCGGCGCGGCGCGCTGCCAGTGGTACCGCCGGCCGCCCAGCGTGGTGGTGAGCGCCATGAGGTAGTCGTGAGCGCTGCCGCGCGGCACGGCGCCGCGCAGTCCCTGGCCCGGGACGACGTTTTCGTGGATCGGCCAGACACTGATCCTCGGCGTGCCGAAAAGCGTGATTTCCGGGGCGCTGCTGGCGGCGGTGAGGAAAAACTGCCCGCGGGCCAGGCGCGTGGCCGCCTCGGGATGCTGGACAAAGAGAGGATCCATGACGCGCGGAGAGGAGGAACCCGCCGGGCTTTCCGGCTGCCAGACCAGGTCGTGCGGCGAGGCGAGGCGCGCGGTGCGGTCCGGCGTAAAAGGAAAAGGCAGCGGCGAAGCGAGATTGGGCGGGACAACGCGGCCGCCGTGCGAGGTGTTTTCCAGCGAGCCGGCAAGCACAGGCGCCAGCGACCACAGGCCTTCGGCAATGTCAGGGGGAAGCGCCGCCGTGGTGGCGCCGGAGAGGCGCGGCACGGAAGTCGATCCATCCGCGTGGAAACGCCGGTGCGGGAAGAGCACGCTGCTCAGCGAGACCATGGCGGGATGGCCGGGAAACCGCTGGTATTCGCCCGCGGACGGCTGCTTTGCGGCGAGGGCGATTTCCTCGTGTGTCGTGCAGCGTGGCGTGTCCCAGTGCACGCCCTCACTGGCGGTGTTCACGTTGATTTTGCACGACTCGTCGTCGGTCCAGAACGCGATGCGTCCCGTCAGGCGGTTGTGGCGGGACGGACGCCCCTCGCCCACGACCGGGAGAAAGAGGCCGTTGGGCTGGATGAGCCCGAACGTGCCGTCCTCCAGGGAATACAGCCAGCGAACCGGCATCGGGAGGCGCTGGGCGTTGGGGTTGTCACCCGGCGGCACGACACCCGCCACCGCGGTGCCCTGCAAACCGTAGGCAAATCCTTCGACCGAGGCTTCGGGACGCGCGGCGGCCTGCCTCGGATCCGCGATCGGGAAACGAAGCCCGGCTGCGTCGAGGCGGCCGGGGTTTTCCGGATCAGGGGTGATGGCTGGCTCGTTGAGGTCCGCGAAGGCAAACGGCTGGCCGTCCCAATTGACGGGAAGATCCTCGGCGATCTCATCGACGGAGGCGGCGGAAAGCGAAGCGGCCGAGTAAAGTTTGATGAACGACTGGAGCGAGCCGTCCATGTTGTGCACGCGCAGGCCGCCCGGCTGGCTTGTCCACGGCATCGGCATGCCATCGGCATCGAGCTGGCGCGTGCCGTCACGGAGCTGGGAAACGGCGAGGGCGACCGCCTGATCGGCCAGCGATTCCGCCTGCATGGCGGCGGTCATGCTGGCGGCGCTGCGTTTTTCGGTGACGCCGAGCGACACCACCGCGAGCACCATCATCGCCATCAGCAGCGTGCAGGAAAGCACCAGCAGCACCGCGGCCCCACGCCGCGAATGCGGGCGGCCCTGCCGTGCGCCGGCCGGACCGTCCGACTCGTCCGACCCGTCCGATGGCCGGCGGTCGCCGGACCGGCGGGCCATCGCGATGGCGCGCGCGCGCCGGCTGGGATGGCGGCGGCGCATCATGGCTGTGAGGTCGCGGTCATGCGCAGAAATGGTTTTGGAGTGTTTCCCTCGGCGACCGCCTCGCGCACGGTAACGCGCCAGTACCCGGTGAGGTCGAGGACGCGATCGACGACGACCGCGTTGACCGGGCTCCACTGCGCGAGGTCGGTGGAGGCGAAAAGCTGGTAAGTGACGCCGACGAGCGCGCTGGCCGGCTGGCGGTACGTGAGCAGCGGCGCGCCGGCGTCCACGGCCACCGCGGGACCGCGAACCGCGGGATCGGCGGCGTACGGGTCGCCGCCGAAGGCGAACTCGGCGAAGTTGTCCGCTCCGTCGCCGTCCGGATCGGCACCCGGTCCGCTCACCTCGTCATTCAGATGGTCCGCGGGGAGGCCGAGCAGGTCATTGGCGTGGTCGAACCAGTGGTTGCGCCATGTGTTGTAGTTGAGCGGGGCAAAGATGGCCGTGACCGCGAGATCGGCGTCCGCGTACACCAGCTCGAATTCCGCCGTGTCCGAGATCTCCCCGGCATGCGCCCAACCGGCGTGCGCAAATCCGCTGGCCGGCACACCGATGAGCCGCAGCCGCGTGCCGGGCAGGTGAAACCGCGTTTCAGCCCCTGCCGGCAGATCTTTCTCGATCCGCCCGGGCCGCTGGAACCGCAGAAACGGGCGCACCTCACCCAGCATCAAATACCCCAGCTCCTGCCGGAACTCCGCACCCTCGACCACATCGATCTGCGCTTCCCACAACGGCATCGACGATCCCGGCGCCCCGAAAATCAGCCGGAAATCGCGCACGTCGCGGCCGGTCAAGTCCCACTGAAACGCCGAAACCAGCCGCTCGGCGAAGGCCCCGCTCTGCGGGTCATCCAGCGCCTTGAACGACGGAATCAGGCTCTCCAGCGAGGCGGGATCCCCCGGCGTCGCGAAGTATTCCAGGCGAATGTTTCCGATGTCGAACCGCCGGCCGCCCGTCTGCGTCTGGAAAATGACGTTCGTCACTGGCGCCTCGCCCGTCCCTTCGTAGTCGACACGAAATGCCGTCGCCTCACTGAAACTGTAGATCGCCCCGCTGCTCGTCACAAAAGCGCTCTCCGCCGCGGTCTGCGTCAGCCCCACCCGCTCCGACAGCGTCGTCAAATGCCCGTTCTCGTCCTCGCCGCCCAGAAGCGCCGGCGGATTCGTCATTCCGAAATTGAACCCCTCGTCGTCCGTCAGAAAAAAATCCCAGTACGCAAACGCCGCCCCCGCCCCACCGCTCCCGCGCAACCCCGGAATCACAAAACGCCCGGCGTCCGCCGCCCGCCCCACCCCGGACATCGCAGCCCAGGCCAGCACGGCCAGCAGCACAATGCCCCCGGTCCGCCGCCTCACCGCACCATCGCCAAATCGCTTCATCATCACCCCCTCAGACTGCCACCGGCAACGCCTCCCGCCCGCCCACCCGTGCCCCCCGCTTGTCACCGGTTGCCCATCCCGTTTCAAACGCTCCCCTCATACCGCAATATCGCGCAGCTTTTAAGCAACCTCAGACAACACCCGGCGCTTGCACGGGATCAAATGCGACTGAGACTGCATCTCATTATTTAGTGAAGCGCGGCGCTGATGTTCCCGGGACCGGATCCAACTACTGGACTGCACGACTTGTCACGTGACTGGCTGATTGTCAGCAGTTCCGGGGCGACGCCGTGGCTTGAGGTGAGCCGTGGAGGCGGGGTGGTGATGGTGTTGAATTTCCAGGGTGAGGGTCAGGTGGCGTTGAATGGCGAGACGGTGCGGCGGATCCGTCCCGGGACGCTGGTGTGGCTGCGGGATGTGCAGCCCGGGGTGAGCGGGGCCTTGCGGCTGCCGAGCGACCGGCACGAGTGTTTGAGTCTGTTTTTCGGGGACGGATGGCTGCGCGAAAAGCTGGGCGGGTGGCATGAGCAGGTGCCGGCGAGTTTGCGGCCGCTGCTGCTGGAGGCGACGGGAAAGCCGCAGTGCGTGCCCGGACGGCTCGGGCCGGACGACCGGACCTGGGCGCGGAGTTTGATGGCGCCGCACTTGTGTGAAGGGGCGCGGCGGCTGCTGGAGGGCGCGCGGATGGCGGAGTTTTTCGTCAAAAAGCTGTACGAGGCGGGCGAGCGCGGGGACGGGTACGTCTCGCGGACCGAGCGGGTCGCGCGCGAGCGGGTGGCGCGGGTGAGGGAGGTGATCGAACGCGAATACGAATCGCCGCCGACCTTGGCGGAGCTGGCGCGGCTGGCGCAATGCAACCCGCATTACCTGTCGCGCACCTTCACGGCCGTGGAGGGCATCACGATCTCGACTTTCATCCGGCAGATCAGGATCGCGCGGGCCGCGGAGCTGATCGCCAGCGGTCGCTGCAATGTGTCCGAGGCGGCGATCGAGGTCGGCTACCAGAGCGTGGCCCATTTCACGCGCGCCTTCACCCAGATCAAAGGCGTCGTGCCCTCGCAGTGGGTCGCCTCGTTGCGCGAGCGCAGTTGAATGGCTATCACTCCTGACCGGTTGACGCGCGAGGCAATCGCCGGTTACTTGGCGGTGCTCGGGGAAACCAGCCGCCGCTTTCGCCGATACCGTCATGAATCCGTCCGTCGCGCCCGTCAATGAGCACTCGCCTCTCGAAAGCCTGGAGGAGTGGGAGGATTTTTTGAAGGAACGGTATCCGGAACCGGGCGCGCCGGTGGCGGATGGCGCGGAAGGGGATGCGGCCAGGCCATTTGTGGCGACGGATCCGGCCAGGAAGGAAGAGGAGTTTCGGAATTTCGAGGCGGACGCGCGGCCGACGGTCCGCGAGTTTTACCGCCAGAACCACCGGTGGCAGACGTACGAATTCGCGCAGGCGAAACGGAAGGAATTCCTCACGCTCGACCGCCGCCGCATGGGCATCTGGGAAGCGATGGAATACCTGAACCAGCTTGTCGACGACAGCGACCCGGACACCGACTTGTCACAGCTCGAACACCTGCTCCAGACCGCCGAACATATCCGCGCCGACGGGCAGCCGCGCTGGTTTATCCTGGCCGGCCTGGTCCATGACCTCGGCAAGATCCTGTGCCTCTGGGGTGAGCCGCAATGGGCGGTCGTCGGCGACACGTTCCCCACCGGCTGCCGGTTCTCCGCGAAAATCGTCTTCCCGCAGTACTTCGAAGACAATCCGGACAGCCGGAACCCGCGCTATCAGACCGAACTCGGTGTCTACGAGCCCGGTTGCGGGCTCGATCAAGTGCAACTTTCCTGGGGGCACGACGAGTACATTTACCACGTCACCAAGGACTATCTGCCCGAGGAAGCGTTGTGCATGCTGCGGTATCATTCGTTTTACCCATGGCATCGCGAGGGCGAGTACTCGCATCTGACCAGCGGGAAGGATCGTGACATGCTCCAGTGGGTCCAGA
>CAZYHO010000144.1:0-5999 GCA_964647495.1 uncultured Akkermansia sp.
CGAGACGGAAAGCGCGAATGCCTGGTGCGAACAAATCGTTCGCCTCCTGCCCGGACGCCTCGGGAGAATCGGCAACCGGGCCATCCCCTGCACGCGGCAACCGAGTCACCGAGTCCGTGCTTGCGCCGGGGGGCAGGTATTCGAGTAGTCTGGCCTCGATGAAAGCCAGGATCCCGTTTCGCACTATTCGTTTCACCGGTCTGTTGATCGCCGTGGCCGCGGCGCCCTCCGCCCGCTGCGAGGACGACCCGACCGCCGCCGGCCTCCGCGATGCCCTGCTGTTTCATGCGTCCTTCGATACCGGGCCGGACGCCGACTTCGCCCGAGGCGACCGCGTCCTGTACCACGCGGCATCGCATGACAAGCTCGACGCCATCGAAGCCGGCCTGCCGGAGTCCGGCGAGATCGCGCTCGTCGAAGTCGCGGGCCGCCCGGG
Source organism: uncultured Akkermansia sp. (assembly GCA_964647495.1). Classification (GTDB taxonomy): domain Bacteria; phylum Verrucomicrobiota; class Verrucomicrobiia; order Verrucomicrobiales; family V1-33; genus CAJBME01. The sequence goes on from CAZYHO010000144.1 coordinate 437, forward strand.
ACACGCGCTCCGGTTTCTCAAGCCGAAGTCGCCGATCGCGCTGTTCAAGGCGGAGAAGAATTTTCCCGAATTGCAGCCCGGCTGGTCCGCCACGCTGTCGTTCTGGCTGAGCGTCGATCCTGCCGGCGACCTGGCGCCCGGTTTCTGCGACCCGGTCCAGGTGACCTCGAAGCAGTGGGATGATGCCGCCATTTTCGTGGAGTTCGAGAAGCGCCCGCAGGACATCCCGTTCCGCCTCGGCGTCTATGCCGACAAATCCGTCTGGAACCCGCAGGGCCGAAAGTGGGAAGACATCAGCGCCGCGGAAAAACCTCTCGCCACCGTCGAGAACCCGCCGTTCGCCAAAGACCGGTGGACACACGTCGCCGTCGTCATCGAACGCTTCAACACGGGCGAACCTGACGGCCTGGCCCGACTATACCTCGACGGCAAGGAGGCCGGCCAGATCAGCCGCCGCACGCAGACATTCACCTGGGATCCCGGCCGCGCCTTCATCATGCTCGGCCTCGGGTACGCCGGCCTGATGGACGATTTCGCCTGCTTCAACCGCGCGCTCACCCCGGACGAGATCACGCGACTCCACTCACTCTCCACCGGCCTTTCCAAGGTCCACCGGAAGGACTGAAAGGACACCAGGAACACAAAGGACTCCTCTGACCTCTGACCACTGACCACTGACCACTGACCACTGACCACTGACCACTGACCACTGACCACTGAATACCGCCCCCCCACCCTCCCGCTTGCCAGCGGGCGGCTTTTCCGGCAGGATGCGCGCGCTTCGCCAACCGATTTCCACTTCGCATGAAATTTCCGCTGCTCGCTCTCGCCACCGTGTGTCTCGCCGGCTGTGCCTCGCTCAGAGGCCTCGATCCCACAAAAATGAACATCATCGAAACACCATTCGGCACGACCAAGGGCGGCGAACCGGTCTCGCTCTTCACGCTCACCAATGCCCTCGGCAACGAAGTGAGCATCTCGACGCTTGGCGGAACGATCGTCAGCCTCACCGTCCCCGATCGCGACGGCCGGCCGGGCGATGTCGTCCTCGGTTTTGACTCGCTGCGCGACTACGAAGAGCGCAGCCCGTTCTTCGGATGCATCACCGGCCGCTACGCCAACCGCATCGCCGGCGGATCGTTCCAGCTCGACGGCAAATCCTACCCCCTCGCCGTCAACAACGGCCCGAACCACCTCCACGGCGGCCGCGTCGGGTTCGACAAAAAAGTCTGGAAGGCGCGCACCGAGAAATCTTCGGACGCCGTCAGCCTCATCCTCACGCACACAAGCCCCGACGGCGACGAAGGATACCCCGGCGCCCTCGCGTGCGAGGTCGTCTACGCGTGGACCAACAAAAACGAACTGCGCATCGAATACACCGCCACCACCAGCGCGCCGACCGTCGTCAACCTGACCAACCACAGCTACTTCAACCTCGCCGGCCACAACGCCGGCACGGCGCTCGACCACCTCCTCCGCCTCGACGCCGACATGTTCACACCGACCGATGCCACCGCCATCCCCACCGGCGAGCGCCGCCCGGTCGAAGGCACCCCCTTCGACTTCCGCACACCACAGCGCATCGGCGCGCGCATCGACGCCAGGGACGAGCAGATCAAGCGGGGCTTCGGGTACGACCACAATTTCATCGTCAATGGCGCCCGGGGCCGCCTCCGCCCGTGCGCCGAGCTGAGCGACCCGGCCAGCGGCCGAGTCATGACCGTGACAACCACCGAACCCGGCGTCCAGCTCTACACCGCGAACTTCATGGACAACCTGCGCGGCAAACAGGGCGCCGTTTACCCGAAGCGCGGCGCCATCTGCCTCGAAACCCAGCACTTCCCGGATTCGCCCAACCAATCGGACTTCCCCAGCACCGTGCTGCGTCCCGGCGAAACCTGCCGCTCCACCACCGTCTACGCCTTCTCCACACGCTAGGCGCCGTCCGCCATGGCCGCCCGCCCCAACAGATACCGCTACCTCTCGCAAACAGGCGAACCCCTCGGTCCGGCCTGGCTGGCCGAAATGCGCCGGCTTTACCGGACCGGCGAAATCGGCCCGGAAACACAAGTCTGCCGCGAAGTCGACGAGGACTGGGGGCCGGCCCGCACGTTCCTCGAAATCACCTCCACCGAAGCCGTCCTGCCGAACCCGCCTCCCGACGGAGACAGGCCGCGCTCCAGCGGCATCTCGTGGGGCGTCTGGGGGCTCATCCTTCTCACCGCCCTCTTCATGGCATGGGTCCAGTTCGTTTACCTCAAGCAATAGCGTCCGGCCGCTGCGCCCGCGCCGCCGCACCGCCTCTCCCGCTTCCCCCGCGCATCCCTCGTTTCCGCCGGCGCCACCCTCCGTCCGCATGACCCGCTCCAAGACCATCGCCCTCTACGCCGCCGTCTGGCTCTTCCTCATTACGTTCATGATCTACCCGATCCTGCACGTGGTGAAGGAGGCCTTTTTTTCGGATCAGCATGGATTCACCCTGGCGTTTCTCTGGGAGGTCTTCGCCAATCCGATTTACGTCGAGGGCCTCTGGAACTCGCTCGTCATGGCGGTGTTCAGCACGCTGCTCGCTTTTCTCATCGCGATGCCGCTGGCGTGGGTTTCCGACCGCTTCCGGTTTCCCGGCAAGGCGCTGCTCGGCTCCGCCGTTCTCGTGCCTCTCATCCTGCCGCCGTTCGTCGGCGCCATCGGCATCAAACACCTCATCGGCCCGGACGGCGCCCTCAACGCCTTCCTCTCGCTCATCGGCCTGCTCGATCCCGCCAAGCCGATCGACTGGCTCGGCGAATCGCGCCTCACAGGCATCGTCATCCTCAACGCCCTCCACCTCTACCCGATCCTCCTCCTCAATATCTCCGCCGCCCTCGCCAATATCGACCCCGCCATGGAAGAAGCCGCGGCCAACCTCGGCTGCCCGGGATGGAAAAAATTCTTCCGCGTCACGTTCCCGCTCGCCATGCCCGGCATCTTCGCCGGCGGCACCGTCGTCTTCGTCTGGGCTTTCACCGAACTCGGCGTCCCGCTCATCTTCGATTATCCGCGCCTCGTCTCCATGCAGATCTGGGAAGGCCTCAAAGATCTCAGCGGCAATCCGTTCCCGTACGCCCTCGTCGTCGTCGTCCTCGGATTCAGCTCGCTCATCTTCCTCCTCAGCAAACGCTACTTCGGCCGCGACGACTTCGCCTCGTCCGGCCGCGCCAGCCTCGGCGCCAGCGCCCGCGAACCGGACCGCCCGTGGCAGCGCTGGGCCTGCACCGCCCTCTTCACCGGCGTCACCGCCGTGGCCCTCCTCCCCCACCTCGGTGTCCTCCTCGTCAGCTTCTCGCACGATTGGTACCAGACCGTCATCCCGGAATCGTTCACCCTCCAGAACTACGCCGATGCCCTCGGCGACCCGCGCGCCGTCGGCTCCATCGCCAACAGCCTCAAATACGCCTCGCTCTCCACACTGGTCGACCTCGCCCTCGGCATCAGCATCGCCTGGCTCGTCTGCCGCAGCACCATGCCGGGCCGCCAGTGGCTCGACTCGCTCGCCATGCTCCCGCTCGCCGTGCCCGGCCTCGTCATGGCCTTCGGTTACCTCGCGATGACCCGCGAAGGCCGCCCGTTCCACTTCCTCATGCCGCACGACAACCCGATCATCATCCTCGTCATCGCCTACAGCGTGCGCCGCCTCCCGTACATCGTCCGCAGCGCCATCGCCGGCTTCCAGCAAACCAGCGTCACACTCGAAGAAGCCGCCATGAACCTCGGCTGCCCCCCAGCCCGCACATTCTGGCGCGTCACCGCCCCGCTCATCACCGCCAACCTCGTCGCCGGCGGCCTGCTCGCCTTCGCCTTCGCCATGCTCGAAGTCAGCGACTCACTCATCCTCGCCCAAAAACAGGAACACTTCGCCATCACCACCGCCATCTACAGCCTCTTCAGCGCCCTCGGCAGCGGCGAAGGCATGGCCTCCGCCCTCGGCGTCTGGAGCATGGTCTTCCTCGCCCTCACCATCATCGGCGCCAGCGTCGTCCTCGGCAAAAAACTCGGCGCCCTCTTCCGCGTCTGATCTTGCCTGTTGGCCTCCTGACCCCATTGGCCCCACGCCTACAGGCCCCATACCCCATACGCCCCCAAAAAAACTGAAAGAAAATCCTCGAACACCGCGTTACTTTGTGGCACAAAGCTTCGAAAATGCCAAAGCGTTCCATTTACCGGGAGGTGGGGGAGGAGGTCCGGCGGCTGCTGAGAGGCGGCGGCGGGGACGGGTGGGTGGACGTGACGCGGGCTCGGGCGTGGGCCTGGGTGGTTGTCGTTATCGTGGGTGGGGCCAGTTACGGGGCGTCGATCGGGCTGTGGCGTGCGACCGCGCAGGCGGTGTGTTTAGCGGTGAAGATGCCGTTATTACTGGGGTTGACGCTCGGGTTGAACGGGCTGTTCAACGGGATGATGGCGGCGGTGCTGGGGAGCGGGCTGGGATTCCGGCAGACGCTGGCGGCGATCGGGCAGAGTTTTGCGGTGTTTGCGCTGGTGATGGGTGGACTCGGGCCGGTGGCGGCGTTCATGACGCTGAGTCTGGCGGCGGGCGGTGAGGCGGGCGGCGACAAGGCGTACCGGATTCTGCTGCTGGTGCACACAGCGTTGATCGCGCTGGGCGGCGTGTATGCGAACCTGCGGTTGCTGGGCGGGGTGGAGCGGGTGTGCGGGCGGCGGATCGGGAGGCAGGTGGTGGCGGCGTGGCTGGCGGGCAATCTGTTTGTCGGTGCGCAGTTGTCGTACACGCTCCGGCCCTTTTTCGGGAACCCGGATCTGCCGGTGCAGTTTCTCCGGCCGAATCCGTTCGAGGGGAATTTCTACGAATCCGTCTGGCGCATCTCCCGGCGGACCCTGTGGCCGGGCACGACCGGCCCTCACACTCACCCTGAATCCAACCCATCCACGCCATGACACCGGATCCCACACCACCACCAACGCCACCCGCACAGACACCGCCTCCCGCCGCTCCGCCACCCTTTCCGGCGGCCGATCCTTTTCCTCGGCCGGCGAACGCCGTGCCCGCGGCGCGCGCCGCCCAGCCCGCCACTGGCCTCGTCATCGAACCGATGGATGGCACACCGGACTTCGGCCGGGTTTTCGAGTCGCTGCTGCGGCGCCCCGGCCGGATTCTGCATGCCCTGGCCGGAGGATCGACCGAGGTCGCGGTGCGTGTCGGCGTGTTGTGCCTGGCGGGACTGGCGTTGTTCGGCATCCTGCTCGGCTTCTTTTCGGGCGGCGTCCAGTTGTGGGCGGCGCCTCTCAAAGTGGTTCTCGGCGTGGCCGCCAGCGCCCTGATTTGCCTGCCGAGCTTTTACATCTTTCTGTGTCTGGGCGGGGCCTCCGTCCGGCTGAAAGACGCCGTCGGGCTGCTGGCGACCGGGCTTGGGCTGGCCTCGCTGCTCCTGATGGCGCTGGCGCCGGTGGTGTGGTTGTTCACGCAGGCGACCGAATCCGCGGCGTTCATGGGCGCCCTGGCGCTCGGATTCTGGCTCATCGCCATCGGGTTCGGTCTTCGACTGATCCTGCGCGGAGCCCGGCTGGC
>CAZYHO010000144.1:6099-10309 GCA_964647495.1 uncultured Akkermansia sp.
GTGATCTTCATGGCTTCGGCGGCCTCGGGCGCGTGCTGCCGGTGTTTCCAGAGGATGGCGGCGCAGCCTTCCGGGCTGATCACGGAGTAGTAGGCGTTCTCCATCATCAGGACGCGGTCCGCCACGCCGATGCCCAGCGCGCCGCCGGACCCGCCTTCGCCGAGGACCACCGCCACGACCGGCGTCCCGAGGCGCATCATTTCGCGCAAATTGAAAGCGATGGCTTCGGCGATGTTCCGCTCCTCGGCTTCCACGCCCGGAAAGGCGCCGGGCGTGTCGATCAGGGCGACGACCGGCAGCCGGAATTTTTCCGCGAGGCGCATGAGGCGCAGTGCCTTGCGGTAGCCTTCGGGATGGGCGCTGCCGAAATTCCGCTTGAGGTTCTCTTTCGTGTCCCGCCCCTTCTGATGCCCGACCACCACGCACCGGATGTCCCCCAGCGTGGCAAATCCCCCGGGCATCGCGTTGTCGTCACCCAGATGCCGGTCGCCGTGCAGCTCGACAAAATCCGAAAAACACCGCTCCACGTAGTCGAGCATGAACGGGCGCGCCGGATGCCGCGAAATCTGGACGCGCTGCCAGGCGGTCAAACTGCGATACGTCTGCGTGCGCAGCTCCTCGAGTTTCGATGTGATTTCCGCCGCCTCCTCCGTGACATCGAACTCCTGCCCCGCCGAACGGCGCATCAATTCGTCGAGCTGCGTCTGCAGCTCGACGATCGGTTTCTCGAACTCCAGAGCCACCAGCTTCATCGTGCGCAGCGTAGCCGCAGGTCAGGCGCCGCGGCAACATCAAAGCGGCCCGCTACTGGCGGATGACCACCGGTGTGCCAAGACGCAGGATGGTCGAAAGCTCCTCGATGTCGCTGTCCGCCAGAAACAAACCATGCGCCGCAGCCGCCGCGGGGGCCGGCGCGCCGGCATCCCCGGCATCAGGATTCGGCGGCGCGGCCTGCCGCTCCGAGTCCGGCCGGATCATCAAGCCGGCGCGGCCGGGCCGGCCGGCGGTGACCAGGCGCTTGCTCGCGAAGACGTACCTGGAATCGCTGGAAAGGAGCTTCCGGCCGGCATGCAGCGCGACCTTTTCCTGGAGCCGCGTCTTCAGCACCTTCGGAAACTGCGGGGGCGTCACCGCCGCGGTCAGCGGATACTCCTTGAAAAACATGGGGTCGAGACCGGCGGCGGCCTTCTGGCGCAATGTGAGCGTGGAGGCGGCCAGGTGGACATCGATCTCGAATTCCAATGGTTGATAAACCAGCCGGTCACCCGGCTGGAGGTTCTGGCCGCCCAGGTTGTTGAGCTGCTTCAGAAACGGAATGGTCGTCAGGCTTCCTCTTTCGATGCGGGCGAGCGAATCACCCGGTTTTACGATGTAGTCGCGTTTGCCGGGCATCGGCGACCGCGAGAAAAGGCGGTCGAGATTGATTTCGCCAAGGATGCGCCGTGCCTCGGGCGCGCGCGGCGAGGTCGGGTAGATCTTGAGCATCCTCACGAACTGATCGTGCGCGGAATCGACCTCGCCGGCCACCAGCGCGTCCAGCGCCTTCTGGTACGAGTTGGCCGCCGGATCCGGCGGAGGCAGAGTGGCGGCTTCCTTGACGCGGCGTTTCAGCGCTTCCTCGGCGATCCGCTCCGGGTGGTCGATGTTGTCATAGAACCAATACGCCGCCAGGAAGGTGCCGGCGACAAACGCCAGGGTCAGGACGAAGATGAGTATCTTGAAGCGCATCGGGCCCGGATCGGCGCGGCGGGGTTCAAAGCAGCCCGCGCCGTTTGAAATCGAACAGGTTGATGCCGGACGACCTTTGGATCATCTCGACGCTGAAACGCAGCAGGCTGATTTCCCATGTGTCGTCCACGCCGGCGATGATCGCGCTCATCGGGTTGCCCGCCTGCACCGCCTCCTGGACGAGGCGGCCCTGCACGGACTCGAAGGGCTCGTGCAAGAGCGTGGTGGTCACGTCGGATTTGCTGAAAGAGAACCCGTACCGGAGAAACGCGATGCCGCCCTGGTGTTTCTTGATCCAGTCGCGAAACGCCTCCGCCTGGTCTCCAAACCCCTCGAAACTCACGTCAGGATCGGGATCCGGTCGCAAAATGACCGGCCGGCCGGCCTGGATGCGGCCGGAGCGCACGCGCACGCGGTCGACCTGGTCCATCAATTCACTGATCAGGATGAACTGGAAATCCGTGGTTCCGAAGGTGTCGATGCGCCGGTCCGGCACATGGAGCACACGGGTCATTTCCAGAGCGTAGTCGACATCGTGCTGTTGAAGATTCACGGTAAATTCAGGGGGACGGGCGCGCGGCGGATCAAAATTTTCCCCAAGGCGCTGGCTGGATCGATCCGTCCGGCATCAGCATGAGATTGCCGTCACCGTGAAAATCCGACCGCTCGATGAACCATGGCTGAGGCCAGTCCATCGGCGTGAACGGTCCGGCGTCAAACTCGGTCGGCGCGTACGACGCCTCGAAATCCTCGCGCTCCTCGGGTTTGTGGTTGGCGGCGCGCTCGCGGCGGTCGGTCGGGCACAGCCATTGATCCTCTGAAATCCCGTAGTCCTTGTGCTTCATCGTGGTGATCCAGAACTCCCAATAAGCGCTCTCTCCGTCGCCGGAATCCAGATTCTTGTCCTCAGGGATTTGCGGCCACTCGCCGTAATCGGACAGGTAGCTGCTGAATGCGGTGTAGAGCGTCTTGAGGTTGTTCTCGCAGCCGCGGCGTTCGATCTTGTTGCGGATTTTGCTCCAGTTGAAGACAAGGCCGATGCTGGCGAGCGTGGCAATCAGCGCGACGGTGACCAGCAGCTCGGTGAGCGTGAATCCGGCGGGTGCGCCACGCCCCCCCGGAAACGAATGAAGGCTCCCGAGGCGGGAGCGGCGTAAGGATTCGGACAGAGACATGGCACGGGCAGCCCTGACATGGGCATTCGGCAATTATCTCACGCTCCAGGCCGGCCTGCAATGGCGAGCACGGGCAATCGTTCAGAAAAAAACAAGCGGGCGCCGAAACGCCCGCTTGCCGCAATGAAGACTGGAGAAAACGGCCTTGTGCCGGCCCGCCTAGAACGCGAAGCCACCACCACCGGTACCTTCAACCGTCCCGTTGGTGCCGCCGGGCGGAACGAACACATTGTAGCTCAAGCGCGATCCGAACACGCGGATCTTCACCTGATTGGCTGGCTCGGGGAACGGATCGTTGCCGCCACGGTCGATCGAAACTTCCTGAGGCGGTCCGGGAATGAAAGTAAGCGGCGCATCGGGCGGGGGGGGGGTGGGCGGGATGATCGGCTCACCATAACGCACGGTGATGCGCTGGACGATCGGCTGAGGCCCCATAAAATTCGCCGTTCCCTTGGCTTTGAACCGGACGTTCGGCTTGGTCGCGGTCAGGCGCCCGCTCCATTGCGTGTTGGCGATGCCGACCGGGCCGCTGGTGCCCACGTTGGTGAGCTGGTAGTTGTTCGGGGTCGGCTCACCGTCGACGATGTTCGGGATGAGCGGAATCGTGAACGACTGGTTGGTGACCGTGACGCCAGGGGCGAAGTTCGGGTTGTTGTCAACGAGCGGGGTGGTGCGGTTCTGGGCGGGACCGGGGTTGCGGTTGAAAGCCGAACCGTTGGTCATGCCGTCCACGGTCTTCGATTGGAAATCGATGTTCGCCTGGCAACTGCCAAAGAACGTGATCCCCTTGAAATAAATCATCGAGGAACTGTAGGTTCCCATCTGGGCGGTTTCCGTCGATGTGAAGCGGAAAATGCCCGATCCATTTTTCATGGTGATGGTGCCGCCGAAGAGGCCGCTGGTTTGGCCATCATAGGTGTTGCCGGACCATGGGCCACCGACCCATGCCATGGCAGGGGTCGCCTGCATGGATACGATTGTAAGGAGTGCGATCAGTTTCTTCATGCGGTCGTGAGTCTGGGCCAGAACCCGAGGGGGAAGCAAGAGAAAACTGCTCCTGAAGGCAAATTTTCTCCGGCGGATTTCCCTGGCGTGGTGCTTGATTGAACATGAAGGGATTCGCGGGTAGGGCGATCCGTCCCACCCAAGCCCAGAGATCGGGGGCCAGCCATTTGCTTTCGGAGCTGGACGCGAAGCTCCGGGGTGGGGCGTGACCTCCGGGCACGCAAGCGGTTCCCGAGTCTGAGGCCAAGGGGGACCGCCGATTCTCGGAAGACGCCCGAGACGGAAAGCGCGAATGCCTGGTG
>CAZYHO010000145.1:0-10235 GCA_964647495.1 uncultured Akkermansia sp.
AGCGCGGCGCCCAGTTCGCGGTGGAGCAGGCGGAGGACGGCGGTCGATTCTTCGCGCACCGGCGCGCCGCTCAGACCTCCCGCCTCGCGCGCGATGTCCAGGTCGGCCACGCCCTCCCGGGAGACGGTCGTGTTGGTGGCGATCACGGCGTCGATGCGCTCGGTCGCGAAGAGTCCGGCCAGGGCCTTGATGTGCTCGGTGTCGAGATCGGGCGCGATTTTCACGGCCAGCGGAGTGTAGCGCCCGCCGGTCTGGGCGAGGCGGTCCTGCTCCTGTTTGAGCGCGCGCAACAGCGAACGCAGCGCATCCTCCTGCTGCAAGTCGCGCAGCCCCTGGGTGTTCGGAGACGAAATGTTCACGGCGACGTAATCGGCGTGGGCCGCTGCGCCGCGCAGACCGGCCACGTAATCGTCGGCGGCCCGTTCGTTCGGCGTGTCGAAATTCTTTCCGATGTTGATCCCGAGCACGCCGCGCCAGCGGCGGTGGGCGAGATTCGCCAGCGTGCGGTCGAGGCCCGGGTTGTTGAACCCCATCCGGTTGATGATTGCCTCGCGTTCGACCAGCCGGAAGAGCCGGGGCTGCGCGTTGCCCGGCTGTGGGCGCGGCGTCACCGTGCCGACCTCGATGTGCCCGAACCCGAGAGCGCCGAGTCCGTCCACGCACTCGCCGGCTTTGTCCATGCCCGCCGCCAAGCCCACGCGGTTAGGAAAATCCAGCCCCATCACCCGCACCGGCGTCCCCCCGGCCGGCGGTGTGAGCCATCCGGCCAGCCCGCATCGCGCCGCCCACCGCAACCCGGCGAGCGTCACATGATGCGCGGCCTCCGCGTCCAGCCGGAACAAGACCGGCCGAACCCAGCGATACATCGTGTCAAGCGTCCCGGCGAGCATGGCAAGCCATGTCCGCGCCAGCCTGCACCCGCAAGCCTCAATTGATGGAGCCCATGGGGCCTATGAGCCTGTGCGGCGCAGCCATCGAGCCCAGCCGCTCTAGGAACTGCCGGTTTTCTTTTCGGCGTCCTCGGCGATCTTCCGGTCGTCGTCGGCGAGTTTGCTGAGGTCGAGGTCGAATGTTTTGCCGTCCTTGCGCTTGAAGGTGGCGGTGCCGTTTTTCACGGAAACGAGGGCAGCCACCATGGTGCGGCCATCTCTGCTGGTCCATTCGCGCTCAGCCACGAGCGGGCCGGCTGTGGTGTTCGTCTTCGTGCCAAACGGGCCTTTCTCGTCGTCGCCGGTGGCGGCGCCTGTGTCGGAAAGCGCGCGCAGTTCTTTCTTGATGATGCGCTCCGCCTCACCGCCCGCCGGATGGCCATGGTACACGAGTTCCCCCTTGCCGTTGAAGACGAACATGTGGGGGATGCCTTCGAAATTGACCGGGCTCTGGCCGTTGCGCGCGATCGAGAACTTCACGCGATGCTTTTTGACGGGAACGAGGATTTCCTCGTCGGTGCCATCCTGGGCGTGCACTCCGATCATGCGCAATCCCTTGTCTTTGTATCGCTTGTCAAGGGTCGCCAGGTCGGGCATGGCCGCCAGGCAGGGTCCGCAGTTCCGCCCCCAGAATTCGATGGCGACGACCTTGCCTTTCAGGTTGTCCGCCTCCGCCGGGTCTCCGGAAATGATTTCTCCGATGTGAAAATCCGACAGAGTCTTGTCGGACACTGGCTTCGTCGATGCCGATTGCGCCCACAGGCCGCCGGCAGACAGACACACAAACAACGACAGAAAGAATGATCGAGTCATGATGGTAAGACGGTTAAAGTGCAAGGGTCGCTCATTTGTACACCCTCCGCGGCTCCCTGAAAAGCACTTTTCACAGGGCTCGCCTCGCCTGCCTCGCCTGTTGGCGTGGCAGGTTGCCGCGATTCGCCAACCGGTTCCAAAAAACATATTGCGATCCGTTCTCAAGAGCGCTTCCCACACACAGGGCGACAGACGATTTGCAGGTCAGCAGCCAGCAGCCCGTAATTTGTGTGGCACCCTGCGAGGTGAAAAATTTGTTGCGATTCGTTCGCAAGAGCGGCGGCAACTACCGCAGGGTGACATACGGATTGCGGGCAGCCGGCTAGCCGGCTCGCAATCCGTATGTCACCCTGCGGAAAAAACTAAAGATTCCTTAACTTTTTTGGCCCGCCCCACCCCTCGCCTGCCTCGATTTGCCTGGGCGCGCGGCCGCACTATATATATACTGCGGCGGGCTCGCGGGGCGTGTCTATCCGGGCCGGGGCGTGTGGTGCGGCGGGATGCCTCACTCCCCCTCGGGGGCGGCCTGATTCGGGCATGGGGGATTGAAGTGGTCGTTGTGTCGATCGCGGTTTGGATTAGGTGGAGGTTCGAACCCCTGAAGCGCGACCGACCATGAATCATACACCGACACTCCATCGCCGCCATTTTCTCAGCGCCGGATCACTGGCCGCGGCATCGACCGTTCTCGCCCGTTCGTCGTCCGCGGAATCGCCTGCGGAATCGCCAGCCGCGAACCGGCTCGTCACTCCGCCGGAGGGGAAACCGCTGCTTCTTTCGTGCAAGCTTGGCATGATCGCGCGCAAGGCCGGGGACCGTGATCTGACGCTGGTCGAGCGCCTGAAGATGGCGGCCGAAGCGGGACTTGACGGTGTGGATTTTGACGAAGCCGGGGCGTTCACGGTGGAGCAGGCGCGGGCGGCCGTGCAGGAGAGCGGTGTCTTCTGTCACAATGCCATCAATCACGAGCACTGGGGCGTCCGGCTCACCGATCCGAACCCGGAGGTCCGTGCCCGTGCCCGCGCGAACATGGATCACTGCCTGCGGGTATCCCACGCCATCGGCGGCAGCGGCATCCTCATCGTGGTCGGCAAGGGGTCGGATGGCCCGGCGGCCGAGATCGAAGAGCGCTGCCGTCAGGAGATCAAGAAATCGATCCCGCTCGCGGCGGCGCTTGGCCAGCGCATCCTCTTCGAGAACGTCTGGAACCAGATGATGTACGAACACGACCAGGGGCCGGAGCAGACGGCCGACCGGTTCGTCGCGTTTGTGGACAGCTTCAACAGTTCGTGGGTCGGCATGTACTACGACATCGGGAACCATTGGAAATACGGCCAGCCCGGCGAGTGGCTGCGCGCGTTCGGCCCTCGCGCGGTCAAATTCGACGTGAAGGGATTCAGCCGTAAAAACAACGCGTTCACGGAAATCACCGGTCCCGACGACGATCTGCCATGGGATCAGGTCCGCGCCGCGATCAAGGAGATCGGCTTCACAGGGTGGGCCACGGCGGAAGTCGGCGGCGGGGACGTGAAGCGCCTCATCCAGGTGCGCGAGCAAATGCAAAAGGCATTCGGCATCTGAGCCGCATCGTCCCGAAGGCGGCATCCGGTTTTCCCGTCATCCCGCCGCCGGGTCACGGCGTGTGGGCGCGCAGGATATCGAGAAACTCCACCGCCCCTCTGCCCGGCGGGCGTTGTTTCGGCCAGGCGGCGACGATGGTGCGTTCGGGGCGCGGGGAGGTGAGCGAGCGGAAAGCCGGCGAGTTCGAGGCGCGGCCGGTCCGGGATGCCATGGCCGGGACGAGCGATAGGCCGAGGCCGGAATGCACGAGCGCGCGGATTGTTTCCAACTGCGCGCTGCGGAAGCTGATGTGCGAACGCAGCCCGCGGCGCTCGCAAAACCCGAGCACCTGCTCGCCCAGGCAATGCCCCTCCTTCATCACGATGAGCCTCTCGCCCTGGAGATCGGCCGCGGTGAGCGTCGATTTCCTGGTCAGCGGGTGCCGGGACGGCAGCGCCACAAGCAATTCCTCGGTGAACAGCCGATGCACCTCCAGCCGATCGTTGTGGAGCGGCAGGCTGGCCAGCACGAGGTCGACCTCATAGGCGAGCACCTGGCCGAGCAGGCGGGCGGTGGTGTCTTCCTGAACGACGAGTTCGAAGCCGGGGTGGCGTGCGGTGAATTCGGCGAGCGCGCGCGGCAGGAGGTATGGCGCGATCGTGGGGAGCACGCCGAGCGTCAGCGTGCCGCGCCGCAAATCCTTCGCCTCCAGCGCCTCGCGTCGTGCGGCGTCCGCCTCCTCGAGGATCCGGGTCGCCCGCAGAAGAAACGATTCGCCGTGCGGCGTCAGCCGCGCCTCGCGCGGGGTGCGGTCGAAGAGCCGCTCCTCAAGCTCTTCCTCCAGCTTGAGGATTTGCTGGCTCAGCGATGGCTGCGAGACATGGCAGGCGATCGCGGCGCGCGAAAAGCTGCCGGTTCGGGCCACGGCGACAACGTAGCGGAGCTGTTGCATTTCCATAGGCAAAAACTATGGATACGAAAGGAAACAGGTATTTTCAACTTCGGGGCGTGCGCGGTATTTGGCGCTTCGCATTCCAGTCATTGTGCGTCGCGAGAAATCCTGATCGCGAAAACCCGATCCATCCATCCATGAGCCAACCATCGAACGTCATGACGACGACAGCGGGCAATCCCGTTGCCGACAACCAGAATTCTCTGAGCGCCGGTCCGCGCGGTCCGTTGCTGATGCAGGACTATCAACTGCTGGAGAAACTGGCCCACCAGAACCGCGAGCGGATTCCCGAGCGCACGGTGCACGCGAAGGGGAGCGCCGCCTACGGCACGCTGACCATCACGCATGACATCACGAAATACTCGAAGGCGGCGGTGTTCAGGCCCGGGAGCCAGACGGAGGCGCTCCTGCGGTTCTCGACGGTGGCCGGCGAGCGGGGCGCGGCGGACGCGGAGCGGGACGTGCGCGGTTTCGCGCTCAAGTTTTACACCGAGGAGGGCAACTGGGATCTCGTCGGCAACAATACACCCGTCTTCTTCGTGCGCGATCCATCAAAGTTCCCGGACTTCATCCACACGCAGAAGAGGCATCCGAGAACGAACCTGCGCAGCAATACGGCGGCCTGGGACTTCTGGTCGCTTTCGCCCGAGAGCCTGCACCAGGTGACGATCCTCATGTCCGACCGTGGCCTGCCCCGGAGCCTGCGGCACGTCCACGGTTTCGGCAGCCACACATACAGCTTCCTCAACGCGGCGAACGAGCGGTTCTGGGTGAAGTTTCATTTCAAGACGCTGCAAGGGATCCAGAACATGACGAACGCCGAGGCGGCGACCGTGGTGGCGCGGGACCGCGAGAGTTCGCAGCGCGACCTGTACGAGGCGATCGAGCGCGGCGATTTCCCGAAATGGCGCTTCTGCGTGCAGATCATGCCGGAGAAGGACGCGGAAACCTGCCGCTGGAACCCGTTCGATCTCACCAAGGTCTGGCCGCACGGCGACTACCCGCTCATCGATGTCGGCATTCTCGAACTGAACCGCAATCCGGAACATTATTTCGCGGAAGTCGAGCAGTCCGCGTTCAGTCCGTCGAACATCGTGCCGGGCATCGGATTTTCGCCCGACAAGATGCTGCAGGCTCGGATCTTTTCGTATGCGGACGCGCACCGGTACCGGATCGGCACGCACTACGAACTGCTGCCTGTGAACCTCCCGAAGTCGGCGGTGCGCACGTATCACGCGGACGGGCCGATGCGTTTCGACGCGCCCAAAGGCACGGACGCGTACTACGAGCCGAACAGCTTCGGCGGCCCGGTCGAGGACAGCCGGTATGCGGAGCCGCCGCTGGCCATTTCGGGTGACGCGGATCGTTACAACCACCGCGACGGCAACGACGACTACACGCAGCCCGGCGACTTGTTCCGCCTGATGACGCCCGACCAGCAGCAGCAATTGTTCAACAACGTCGCCGATGCCATGGAGGGTGTGCCGGAACACATCGTCCAGCGCCAGTTGGTCCATTTCCACCGGGCCGATCCTGCCTATGCCGCCGGCGTGGCCAAAGCGCTCGGCATCGAGAACCATGCCCCCGCCGCCGCGACTGCGCCCGCGCCC
The DNA here is from genome assembly GCA_964647495.1 of uncultured Akkermansia sp. GTDB lineage: Bacteria > Verrucomicrobiota > Verrucomicrobiia > Verrucomicrobiales > V1-33 > CAJBME01. The sequence goes on from CAZYHO010000145.1 coordinate 5,865, forward strand.
GCCTCGGCAGCCGCTCCCGCCGCCGCATGACCCTGTGCGCCCGTGATCCGGACGCCGGGTGGTTTTCCCGGGTTCCCGAGACCACGCGCGCTGCCGCCATGAACATTCCGCTCACCGACGTCGAGGAGAAACGCTACGCCGAGCTTCAGCTTGTGGCGCTGGAGTGCGCGCGGCATGGGGACACCGAAACGCTGGACGGCATGCTGCGCCACGGCCTGCCGGCCAATCTTTCCGATACCAAGGGGCAGAGCCTGCTCATGCTTGCGAGTTATCACGGGCATCTGGAAACGGCGCGGCTGCTCCTCGAGCATGACGCCGAAGTCGATCGCCGGAACGATCGCGGGCAGACACCGCTGGGCGGCGTCTCTTTCAAAGGATACGAGGACCTGGCCGCGCTGCTGCTCGATCACGGCGCCGACATCGATGCCGACAACGGGGGAGGCGCGACGCCGCTCATGCTGGCCACGATGTTCGGACGCACCGGGGTCGCGGACCTGCTGAAACGCCGGGGCGCCGCCACCCAGCCGCGGCGCCACCTCAGCCTGTCGTGCCGGTTGCTGAAGCTCGCGGCGCCCGTGCTGCGGTGGATCGTCCGTCCCGCCGCCCGGGCAGCATCCCGTGCATGAAGACGGCGGTGCTCGAAGTCTGTGTCGATTGCCTGGCCTCGGTGGAGGCATGCGAAGTGGCGGGCATGCCGCGGATCGAGCTGTGCGCCGGCCTGGTCGAGGGTGGCACCACGCCGTCGCTCGGCATGCTGCGGCAGGCGCGTGCGGCATACGGCGGCCGCCTCATGATGATGATCCGTCCGCGCGCGGGTGACTTCGTCGTGTCCGCCGCGGAACGCCGGGCGATGATCGACGACATCCGGGCGGCTCGCGATCACGGTGCGGACGGCGTCGTTTTCGGCTGCCTGAATTCCGACGGGACGATCGACCGGGCGACCGCCGAGGCGTTGACCGCCGAGGCGCGCGGGCTGGACATCACGTTTCATCGCGCCTTCGATGTGAGCCGCGACCTGGCTGAATCGCTCGAAACACTTGTGACGCTGGGGATTCCGCGCGTGCTGACGAGCGGAGGCCAGGCCTCGGTGGAATCGGGAATCGACTGCCTGGTCGCGCTGCACGAGCGGTCGCGCGGGCGCATCGGCCTGATGGCGGGAGGTGGGCTGCGAGCCGGGACGATCGGGCAGTTGTGGGCGGCCGGGATCCGGGAGTTTCATCTTTCGGCGCGGCGCGGTGTCGAAAGTCCTATGACCTTCCGGCGGCCCGATGTGCCGATGGGCGCCGCGGAGGTCCCGGGCGAATACGAGCGGCGCGAGGCCGACCCCGCGCTGTTGCGCGAATTGATCGAACTTCTCGACGGAATCGGCCGGGGAGAGGAGGACCGCGCCGCCGGAAGGGCGCAATGAAGCGGCGCCATTCAGCACATCGGTCCTTTTCCTGCTCCTTCCGCGGCGGATGATCATGGTTATGCGTGGAATCTTCATCCTGACGTTGTTGCATGGCGCGGCTTTCCTGCTGAGCGCCGTCCCGTCCGTCGTCCGGGCGGGGGCGGTGCTGAGCGAATTCCTCGCCGACAACGAAAGCGGGCTGGCCGATGAGGACGGGGATCGTTCGGACTGGATCGAGATCAGCAATCCGACCGATCAGCCGGTTTCGCTGGACAACTGGGCGCTGACCGACTCGGCGAGTGCCTTGGGGCGCTGGCAGTTTCCGGCCGTCGTGCTCGCGCCCGGCGAGAGGATCGTCGTTTTCGCCTCGAACAAGAATCGCCGCGCTCCGGACCGGCAACTGCACACGAACTTCCGGCTCGGCGCCGAGGGCGAATACCTCGCGCTTGTGCGGCCGGACGGAAACAAGGCGACCGAATTCGCTCCGGCCTTTCCGCCGCAACTGCCCGACGTTTCGTTCGGCTCGGCCAGCCGGGCGGCGGCGATCGCCGTCGTGGAGCCGGGTTCGCCCGCGAAAGTCCACGTGCCCGCCGACGGCGGGCTGGGCGACACCTGGCGCGCACGCGACTTCGACGACACCGGCTGGCAGGCGGCGAAAGCGGCGGTCGGATTCGAGACCGGGGAAAACGAGCATGGGGGCGGACTGGAGGGTGATGTGCTCGCGGATGCGCCGCTGGCGTACTGGCGGCTTTCGGAGGCGTCCGGCGCCACGGTGGCGTCCATCGGCAGCCTCGCCGTCAGCGCCCAGGTGCTGAACGGTGTGGAGCTTGGCCGGGAAGGTCCGCGGCCCGCGGCGTGGCCGGGTTTCGAAGCCGGCAATCCGGCCGCCTGGTTCGACGGAATCGACGACAAGATCGATGTCGCGGCGAATGCCGCGCTCAATCCACCGAGTTTCTCGATCGAGGCCTGGGCGAGGCCCGCGGTGGTCGGCGGCACGCTGCGCTCGGTCGTCACATGCCGTGACAGCTCGCCGACGCGCGGATTTGCGCTGTACTCGGGCGAGGACGGCCGCTGGCAGTTCTGGCTGGGCAATGGGGCCACATGGACCGTGGCGACCGGACCGCCTGTGGCCGCCGACATATGGGCGCATCTTGTCGGCACGTATGACTCGGCGACGCAGACGATGCGGCTGTACGTGAACGGAGCGGCCTCGGAGCCGGCGACGACGGCTTTCCTCCAGAACACGGCGCGGTCATTCCGCATCGGAGCGGGACGCACGGAGACGGCGGGAGACTACTTTTTCCATGGCGCCATCGACGAGGTCGCGCTCTTCGACCGCGCGCTGGGCGACGACGAGATCGGTGACCGTTTCGCACTGGCTTCGACGGGCGCGGGCGGCGGCGCCACGTTTCGCTATGAGGGCCTGTATGAAACAGACCTGCGGACGCAGATGCACGGCGTGAACGGTTCGGTGTACGTGCGGATTCCATTCGAGGTGGCCGACCCCGCGCGCGTGTCGAAACTCGCGCTGCGCGTGCGGTTCGACGACGGGTTGTCCGTCTGGCTCAACGGCGAACCGGCCGCGATGGCGAATGCTCCCGAGACGCTCTCGTGGAATGCCGTGGCGGCCGCCGCCAATGCCACCGCGATCGACGAGGAGATCATCGACCTCAGCGACCGCCTCTCCGCGCTGCGCGGCGGGACCAACGTGCTGGCCATCCACGGGCTCAACGTGAGCAAGGACAATCCCGATTTCCTCATGGCGCCGCGGCTCGAGGTGATGACGGAGCTGGAGGACACGGCCGCTCCGGTGTATTTCACGACGCCGAGCCCGGGGCAGCCGAACTCGGCAGGCTCCGCCCAGCCCGGGCCGTTCATCACCGAGGCGCGTTACGCTCCCATGCCGCCGGATGGCCCGACGGCCGACGATGACATCACGGTCACATGCCGCGTCCGGCCGACGCTGGGACAGGTGGCCGACGTGAAACTGACGTGGCGGATCATGTTCACGGCCTCGCAGGAAATGCCGATGTTCGACGACGGCGCGCACGGTGACGGCGCGGCCGGCGACGGTGTTTTCGGGGCGATCATTCCCAAATCCAGCTTCACGCAGGGCCGGCTCGTGCGCTGGTTCTTCACGGCCACCGATGCGGGCGGGCGCACGTCGCGCTGGCCGCTCTTCACCAGCCCGGCGAACTCGCCGGAGTACCTCGGCACCATGATCGCCGATCCGCGGGTGAACACGCAGCTTCCCGTCTGGTATTGGTTCGCGGCCTCGCCCTCGGCCGCCAACACGCGCACCGGCACGCGCGGCGCCGTCTTCTTCAACGGCATCCTCAGCGACAATGTCTTCATTCGCCAGCGTGGCGCCGGCACTGCCTCCGGATCCCGGAAATTCGACTTCAACACCGGCCACCACGCCTTCATCAGCGACGAGGTCGGGCGCGTGGAGGAAGCGAACATCAATGGCACGAGTTCCGACCCCACGCTCATCCGGCCCGCCATGGCCTTCGAGACATTCCGGCGCACCGGCCATCCCGCAGGCATCGCCTTCCCGCTCATGCTGCGTGTCAACGCCGCCGCCGACACCGGCGGAGGCAATGGCGGTCTGGCGTATTTCGTCGAACAGGTCGACGAACGCCTGCTCGACCGCGTCGGGCTCGACCGTGACGGCGCGTTGTACAAATTCGACCAGCGCGGCGACCTGAATCCGGTCTTCACGGACGCGGTCAGCGGCGTGGAAAAACGCACGCGCCTCCACGAAAACAACGCCGATCTCCAGGCGGTGGTGGTGGCCCTGCGGTCGGCGACACCCGCCGAAACGCGCGAACGCTTCATGTTCGACAACTTCGACGTCGCCAACATGGTCAACTATCTGGCGGTACGTGCGATCATCAACGACTCGGATGACGTGCGGAAAAACTTCTACTTTTACCGCGACACGAACGGCTCGGGCGAGTGGCTGCTCATTCCCTGGGACA
>CAZYHO010000146.1:0-10198 GCA_964647495.1 uncultured Akkermansia sp.
GCCAAGTGCGCCATGGTGTGTTCGCACAAGTGTGACTTTGGGTGGCAGCAACGATAGCGCGCATGCCTACATTGAGCGAAGGCGCCTGCGGATCGCCGAGGGCGACTGGCGTAAGTCGAGAATCGCGGCGATGAAGACCCTCCGAGCAGAGATCGCTCTGCGCTCCTTGCAACAGAACCAGTTCGTTGGCCAGCAACCATTTCTCCTGAAGGGTGAGCGCGCCCACCGCGGGAATCCTTTCGGCAATCATGCGTTCAAGATGCCAATCCGCGCTGCCTGCCCAAGTTCAGTCTGCTGGCTTCCAGAAGTTTGGAATCGCACAAGGGGTCTGTCCTTGAGTCAAAGAGAGACACCCATCGAGCATTACTACACCCAGGCCGCCTGAACCCGCGCGCACCTCGAGTCGCACGGCCTCGACAACACCGCTCATCCATGCCTCTGCTCTCTCTCCTCCGGTCGATGAGATCCTTGGCCAGAAGCCGGCCGGCCTCCGTGTCGCCCGGGAAGTGCACGCCTCCGACGATGAGTCCCCACATCACCCGACGGATCCTCTCATCGAACCTGTCCGCGTTCTCCTTCACCACGTCCGTGGCCTTCGTGATCTGCCCCACCTGCTCCGGCGGGCGGGTTCGCCCGCACATGGATCCAGAAAGAGACGGTGGGCTGTGGCCCATAGGGAATACTGATTATATGAACATAATCCTCGCCAAAACAAACCAATCGCATCAGAAAAGCGAGTGATTGAGGGTGGTTCCGGGCCAGCGGGATGATCGCGCGCGAGGATAACATGTTCATGCGAACACATGTTAGAAAAAGAAAAAAAGGCTTGACCCTGTCGGCGTATTTTCTTACGACTCCGTCACAGTCCTCATATTAACTCCTGCACCCCCCTATGAAACACATTCTGTATTCCTGCAACAAGTCCTGGCTTGCGGTTGCGCTCGCCCAGGGATTCGCGGCTCTGGTTTTCGCATCCAGCCTTCCGGCGGCGCTCGTGGCCGCTTATCGTTTCAATACCAACAACGCCGAGGGCCTCTAGGTGAGCGAGTTCGATGCGGGAGCGCTCGCCAGTGCCGGCGACGTGACTCCCAGCGCCGGTTTCGTGCCACCCGCGATCTTCGCGGCTCAAAACGAATCCAATGATGCGGGTCTGGTAACCTATGGCGCGAACCAGCCCGTCCTCCGGCTGAGCCGGACCGCCGGAAGCGCTTCATTGGAATCCGCGCTCACTGGCAGCAGCTACTTTTCCATCACCCTCACGCCGACCGCGCCACTTTCGTTCACGTCGCTGACCTTCAATGCGGCCCGAGGCGGTGCTTCCGAACCCCGCGGCCTGGCCGTTTTTTCGAATGTGGCCGGCTTCGATGTCGGCTCGGCGAGTTCCTTCACCCAAAGCGACGCTCTCCTTTATGTCGAACACCTCCCGGAGCAGCGAACCTTCGAGCCCGCGTCGGCCTTTTTCGCGGTGGATCTCTCCGGGGCGGCGTTTCAGAATGTGGCGACGCCGGCCACGTTTTATTTTTACACCTTCACTCCCGGCGACGGATCGTCCCTCGAAATCGATAATATCGTCTTCAATCAGGTCCCGGAGCCGTCCGTCCTGCTGCTGGGTGGAATGAGTCTGCTCGCACTGCTGCGGCGGCGTCCTCTCCAGCGATAAGACACGCCGCTCGTCTGGATGGGCTCCGGGCCAAGGCCGGTTCTTGGCCGTGTGAGTCTTGCTGAAGGCATTCCATCATCCGGAAGATGGATGATCGACCGGCCCTCCCGCCGTTGCTCTATAAGATCATAGACACATCTCCGATACATACAAGATGAACCCCCATCTCCGTCTCCCGGCCAATTCTGGTTTTCCTGCACTGAAGGCTCCCTGTTCCCGGCTGATGACCGCGCTGCCGGGGGCGGTGGCAGCATTGATATTTGCCTCCAGCGCTCCGGCCGCCATCCTGGCGGCCTATCATTTCGAACCCGTCGGCGCGGCCGGTCTCGAGGTCACGCAGTTTGACGACACGCTGCTCAACAGCGCGGACCCCGTGACGTCCAACGGCGGCTACGCGCTCTTCGCGGTGCAAGACAGCGGCAATGACGTCGGGCTGGCGGGCTATGGCGCCAACCAGCCCGTGCTCCGGCTGGACCGGGCTGGGGGGAGTGCCTTTCTGAGCGACGCGCTCGCCAATGGCAGCTATTTTTCCATCACTCTCAATCCGTCCGCGCCACTCTCGCTCACCACACTGACGTTCAACGCGGCCCGCGGCGGCGCTACCGAACCCCGCGGACTGGCGGTTTTTTCGGATGCGACGGGCTTCGACCCCTTCGACACGGCGTCCATCACCGAAGCCGATGCTCTGCTCTATATCGAGCACCTCCCCGTCCAGCGAAGCTACGAGCCGGAAGATGCCTTTTTCTCGGTGGACCTGACCGCGGCGGTGTTTCAGGACTTTTCCTCGCCGGTCACGTTTTACTTTTATACCTTCACTCCCGGCAACGGATCGACCATCGAAATAGACAACATCGTCTTCAATATCCCCGGTCCCGACCGCGATCGCGATGGCGACGGGCTGCCGGACGCATGGGAAGACGCCCACGGCCTGGACAAAAATGACGACGGATCGATCAACCCCGACAACGGCGCCAATGGCGATCCGGACGCGGATGGGTCCACCAATTTGCAGGAATTCCAGCGCGGCACTCTGCCGCGAAATCCCGATACCGACGGCGACGGGCTGAAGGACGGAGTGGAGACCGGCACCGGCACGTACGTCAGCGCCACCGACACCGGCACCGATCCGTTGAACCCCGATACCGATGACGACCTGCTGCTCGATGGCGTGGAAACCCGCACCGGCATTTTTGTCAGCGTCACCGACACCGGCAGCAGCCCGCTGGTTGTCGACACCGATGGCGACGGCTTTACCGACCAGACTGAAGTCGTGAATGGCACAGATCCCAGCAACCCCGCCAGCTTCCCCACGGACCTGATCAGCGTCCTCCTGGTCGGGGCGAATGAGGACCCCACGTTTGGCGACGACGGCGCGGTGATGACTTTTCTGCGCAGGAAATTCGGATCGGACGCCATCACTTACGAGCAAGCTTCGGCCATTTTCACCGGGGACGAGCTGGATCACGACCTGTTGTTGTTGTCTTCCACCCCGGGGTCCGGTGAGCTGCGGGCCAAATTCCACGATTCGCCGGTGCCGATCGTCAACTGGGAGGAAGCCATCACCGACAACAATGCCTTCGGCGAATTCGGACTCAGTTCTGTTATCTTGATCGAATCGCTCGCCACTACGCAGCTCGCGCTTGAAGCGCATCCCATCACCGAGGGCCTGCCCAATCCGCTCACTCTCTTCAACAACACGGGGGCGAGAATCCTCTGCTCCTCGCAAGTGTATGACGGCATCACCATCGTGGCCACCGCGGCGGATGGTCCCGTGGCCGGCATGCATGCACTCTTTGTGGCCGAGGCCGGCGATCCGGTCGATCCCCTTGCGGGTGTGCTCGATGATGTGGCGCCGGCACGACGCGTGCATTTCCCCATGACGGATGCCTCCTTCAGTCTGATGAGCGAAGATGGACGGCAGCTCTTCGCCAATGCCCTCGACTGGGCGGCGGGACGAGGGAGCGCTCCGCCCCCCGCGGTCATCCCGAACTTCACGCAGGTCTCGCTCAACACCGCGGGCAACCAGCTCACGCTGACCTGGACCTCGGACGCGACCGCGGGTACCACCTATGCCGTGCGGGCCTCCCCGGATCTCAAAGCCCCGCGTTCGGGCTGGCCCGTAGTCGCTTCCGCCGTGCCCACCGGTGGCGCGACCACCAGCACGACCGTGGCTGTCGATCTCGACACCACGCCCGTCAGGTTTTACGTTGTGGAGCAGGAATAGCCGATGGAGTGGAGGCGAAAGGGGACGTCTCTCCGGTTGGCTGTCCATCTCCGTCAGGATGGAAACGCCCCTTGAACATGTCCCTCACCCGAAAGCTGTCGGCTCCATTGCGACAGTGTCACCACCGAGCCGGTCCGCGGACGCGCTTCCCGGGGCTTCCGGTCCTGCTGGCCGCAGCGGGGGTGGCCTCCGGCGCCTGCGCCGAAGTGCGGCTCAACGAATTCATGGCCGCGAACGATTCGACAGTCGTGCCGGGAGCGGTGGCCGGAACATTCGATGACTGGATCGAGCTTTACAACGACAGCGCGGAGGCGGTCGATCTCGGTGGCTGGCGCCTGACCGACAACGCGGCCAATCCGGAAAAATGGACTTTTCCCGCCGGAGCCGTCATCCCGCCCGGAGATTACCTGATCGTCTTCGCCACCACCACGGGAGTTCCCGACGCCAACGGGAATCTGCACACGAATTTCGCCCTCGGTGCGGGCGGCGAATACCTCGGGCTGGTCAGGCCGGATGGCACGATCGCGGGTGAATTCGAGGCCGGGGGCACGAGCTATCCGCCGCAACTGGAGGATGTTTCCTACGGGAGGAAGCCGGACGACGGCAGCCCGGTCTATTTCGCGACGCCCACGCCGGGAGCTGCCAACGCGGCGGACGGATTTTTGCGCGTGGCGGCAGTGACCGCCTCGACCGGACGCGGTTTCTACTCGGCGCCGGTCCAGGTCTCGCTCGTCACGCCCACGCCCGACGCCACCATTTACTACACGCTGAACGGCTCACCTCCGCTGCAAGCGAACGGTTCTCCCGCCGCGAGCGCCACTACCTATTCGGCTCCTGTCTCCATCGCCACCACCACGGTACTTCGCGCCGCGGCGGTCAAAGCCGGCCACGATCCGGCCCCGGTGACCAGCCACACGTATATCTTCCCGCAGGAGGTGGCGGTGCAGACGCGCCCGGCGGGTTATCCGGCCTCGTGGGGGGGCGAGCCGAGCGCAGATTACGATGTCGATCCCGATGTGTCTCAAAGCAGCGAGGACGGCGCGCGTTTTCTGACCGGCCTGCGCGACCTGCCCACGCTTTCGGTTGCCGCCACGGTGGCCAGCCTCTTCGGGCCATCAGGCATTTACTCGCGGCCCACGAACGAATCGCTCGAAGCCGCCGTTTCCGCCGAGTATTTCCAGCCCGGTGCCGAAGGCGACGGCGCCAACCGGCTCGAAGGTTTCCAGATCGACTGCGGCCTTGTCATCCAGGGTGGCGCGAGCCGGAATCCAGGATCGTCCATCAAGCATTCCTTCAGCCTTCGCTTCCGCACGGAATACGGCGCGGGAAAGCTGGAGCACGACCTCTTCGGCCCCGATGCCGTCACGAATTTCAATAATGTCCACCTCCGCGCCATGTACAACAACTCGTGGATTCACTCCAACGTGGATCAGCGTGGCCGGGCGACCCTCATCCGTGATCAATGGATGCGCGATTCGATGATCGAGATGGGCCAGGCCGACGCCTTGCGCGGACATTACGTGCATCTGTACCTCAACGGCCTCTACTGGGGTGTGTACAATCTTCACGAGCGCCCCGGCAGCGACCATTACGCGGGTTACAACGGCAGCGGCTTCGACTCCGGCGGCATCGCTTCCTACAACCCCGGCGGTTCCACCACCGCCGAGCAGGCCAGTTTCAACAGCCTCCGCACCGTCATTAACGGCGGTGACTGGGACCAGATCGTCCAGCGACTCGATGTCGATAGTTATATCGACTACTACATCATGCAGCATTTCGGGCGGAACGAGGATCTCAAGACCGACGGCAACTGGCGCGCGACCGGCGGCGGCGCGGCCAATGCCCCGTGGCGATTTTATCTGTGGGATTCAGAGCGCGTGCTGGAAAACCGCAGCACCACCGGCGCTCTTGCCATCAGCCAGGACGGGGCGAATCTCATCAACGCGCTCGACCACCTGCCGGAATTCCAGGTGCGGTTCGCCGATCGCGCGTGGAAGCATCTGACCAACGGCGGCGCGCTGACCAACGAACGAAACCGCGCGCGCTTTCTCGCCCGCGTCGCGGAACTGGACAATGCCATCGTGGGCGAATCCGCGCGCTGGGGAGACGACCGGCCCAATGGCAGCGGCCCCTTCGGCGATTTCACACGCACCGCCAACTGGCTGCCCGCCATTTACGGTCCGCTCAGCATGCAACCGACCGGTGGAGTGCTCGGAACCAACGGCTGGTTTCCCGAGTCCGGCACAACCAGCCGCACTTCCCTCATGCTCGCCGCCTGGAAATCGCAAACCTGGCCCGGCACCAGCGTGCGCAAACTCCCGCAGACAGATCCGCCCACCTTCACCGTCAACGACGAAGCCCAGCACGGCGGGTTGATTCCGCCCGGCGGCGTGCTGCGGCTGACCGGCGGCACGGGCACGCTTTACGTCACGACCGACGGCAGCGACCCGCGCCTCGAAGGCGGCGCCTTGAAACCCGGCCTCGTGCCCTACACAACGGAAGCCGCCATTCCCCTCGCGGCCAGCAGTCTGGTCAAGGCGCGCTGGTTCAGTGGCTCCGCGTGGTCCGCGCTGAGCGAGGCATTCTTCTTCATCGAGCCGCCGGTTGGTCCCGGCGAAGTCCGGATCACGGAAATCAACTACCATCCCGCCGATGCCTCCGCGTCCGAACAGGCCGCGGGCGCGGCGCTCGCTCCCGCGCGCGCGTTCGTGGATGATGATTTCCAGTTCCTCGAAGTGCTTAATGTCAGCGATCACGCCGTCAATCTGCGCGGCGCGCGCTTCGCCGAGGGAGTGCGGTTCACTTTCGACAACCTGCGGCTGGACGCGGGCGAACGTGCCGTGGTCATCAAAGACCCCGTGGCCATTGCCGTCCGGTATGGAGCCGAAACACCGTTCGCCGGCGTGTGGGACGGCTCGCTCGCCCACAATGGTGAGACCGTCACCCTTCTCGGCGCGGACGGCGCGATCGTGACATCGGTCACTTACGGCGACAGCGGCGCGTGGCCCAGCCGTCCGGACAGCGACGGCAGCACGCTGGAAATCATCTCCGCCTCAGGCACGCCCGACGATCCGGGAAACTGGCGCTCAAGCGTGGAATTCCACGGCTCACCGGGCGTCGCGGGCCTGGGCGCCGATGGACGCGTGGTGGTCAACGAAGTATTGGCCCACACCACGGACACCGGCCTCAAAGATGCCATCGAACTGGCCAACACGACCGCCACTCCCATCGATATTTCGGGATGGTTCCTGAGCGACAGCAAGTCCGACTACCGCGCGTTCCGCATCCCGGACGGCACAGTCATTCCCGCCGAAGGCTACGTGGTTTTTGACGAAGACGATTTCAACGCCACCACGCCGTCGTACGCCATCGAGGGCTATGTGGGCACCGGCTCAGCCACTCCCGTGACCGTCACCAGCCCCGCGCATGGCCTCGCCACCGGCGACGTGATCACGATTTCGGGCTACGGCGGCTTCGGCGGCTACAACGGCTCGTTCCAGGTCACCGCGCTGACCGCCGACATCTTCACGATCCCGGCGATCTTTCTCGACGCCCATGCCGCGCTCGGCGAATGGGTCCGCGGCATACCTTTCGGTCTTTCATCGTCCGGCGAGGACGTGTGGCTGCTCGAAACCGGCGCGGACGGTGAATTGAAACGCTTCGTCGATCACGTCGAGTTTCCCGCCACACCCGCGCCCGGCCAGACGTTCGGACGCTGGCCCGATGCCGCCGGCCCGCTCCAGATCATGCACACCCGCACTCTCGGCGCGGCCAACAGCGGCCCCGACCCCCCGCCCTCCGGCCTTCTGCACTGGCTGGCCGGGCACGGCCTGGAGGAGAGCGATCTCTTTCTGGACATCGACCACGACGGCCTTGATACCATCGCCGAATACGCCCTCGGCCTGCACCCGAAAACACCGGATAGCCACCAGCTTCACGAACCGCAAATCGACGGCACGATACTGAGATTTCGTTTCCCACGCGCCGCGGACCGCGCCGAAGTCATCGTAACCGTCGAATATTCCAGCGACCTGGAAACCTGGGAGCCGTCCATGTCCACCGTCATTGGCGAAGAAGATGGCTTCCAACTCCACGAAGCCGTGTTCAGCCTCGAAAGTGGTCCCGCACTCTACGTCCGCTGCCACTTCGAACGCGCACCGTAAGCGCGGACTGCGATTCCTTGCACCTGCCGGTTTCTTGCATAAGAGTATCCGACGATCCTTATACAAGAAACCGTCGTGAACACGAAACCGCGCAACCCCGACACCGGGAGAACCGCCAACCGCAAGCGGGGAACGGCTCGCGATGGGGGGATGAGCGCGTCCGGGTCGGTTGCCGATCCGGCCGCGGAGGAGTCTGCGGCCGGGCGGAGTTGGGCTGTGGGGTGGGAGCAACGAGAGTGGGAACAGACCGGGGTGTCCATGATGTCGAGGCGCGTGCGCCTGGTGTCCCGGGGACCTTACCGTGCCGCTGTGCCGGCGCGGATCGCCGGTCTGCGGCTGGACATTGACCCGAACGTGGCGGCGGAGGCGGAGGCGGCGCTGGTGGAGATCGCCCGGTTCGACTCGGAACTTGCGACTCTATTGCCTGAGGCAGAAGGCCGCGAATTCGCTCCGCTGGCTGCTGTTTTGCTGCGGACCGAGTCGGCGTCATCGTCCCAGATCGAGAACATCACGGCGGGCGCGAGGTCGCTCGCCCTGGCGGTCCTGAACGAGAAGACCGGGCCGAATGCGCGTATGGTCGCCCGCAATGTCGCCGCGATGGAGAAGGCGATCGAGATGTCCGACGATCTGCGACTCGACGCGATTCTCGCCGCCCACGCGGCACTTATGGAGGGACAGGCGCACGTATTGCCGGGACGCCTGCGCGATGTCCAGGTATGGATCGGCGGGAGTTCCCTTTCGCCGCACCTGGCCGTTTTTGTGCCGCCGCATCACGATCGCGTCGCCGCGGCGATGGACGATCTGGAGGAATTTCTGCGCCGCGCCGATTTGCCGCTCTTGGCCCAGGCCGCGGTGGCGCATGCCCAGTTCGAGACCATCCATCCGTTCGCGGACGGTAACGGCCGCACGGGCCGGGCACTGGTCCATGCAATCCTCCGCCACGGAGGCGCCACGGCACGGCTGACCGTGCCCGTCTCGGCCGGCCTGATGGCTGATACCGTGGGCTACTTCGATGCTCTCACCGCTTACCGGAACGGCGACTCGAACCCGATCGTGCGACGTTTCGCGGAAGCCTCGCTGCGGGCGGTCTGGAACGGACGGAAACTGGCCGATGACTTGCGTTCGATTTGTGACACCTGGGCCTCGAGCCTGCGCGCGCGCAGCGATGCCGTGGTATGGCGCATCCTTCCCTCGTTGCTGAGTCAGCCCGCGGTCACGGTCGCCAGCGTACAGAGGGCGACGGGTGTCTCCCAGCCCGCCGCATGGAACGCCATCGGACAACTCGTGCGCGCGGATATCCTCACGCCGGTGAGCGCAAACCGGCGCAATCGCGCCTGGGTGGCCGAGCACGTAACGACCGCACTCGACGAATTCGCCGCCCGCGCGGGCAGGCGAACCTGGAACGCCTCCTGATCGACTGCGTGGACGCCAGGCATTCGCTGTACAATGACCGCTTGCAGCATAAACCTGATCCTGGATTCTGGCTCAGCGTTGCACTTCCTTTCGTCGTTCCAGGGTTCATGCTTTTTCATCGGCTATCGGATCACTATTTCAGTGAAGCTGTTGAGCGGACGCGTTGGAATGGGCCGGCCTCAGCCGGAGCCGGCAGCGTCATGCGGAATCGACTTCAGCTCCCTGTTTTGCAATCCGGCTGAAGACGGTTTTCCACACGATGCCCGTGCGACAACGGGTTGGAGTCCCGCCGGCAAGGCGGAGACGCGAAGCCGAGTACGCAATGGCGTCTGCGCCCCACGCTTCGCTGCCCGGCTGAAGCCGGTACTCCAACTCAAAATCTGTGCGGAACGACGTTGGGTTGGAGTCCCGCCTTCAGGCGGCAGCGCGAAGCCGGGTGCGGAGTGGTGTGTGCGCACCCCCAGGGCCAACGGCCCGGCCCTATACCAGCCTGGGGCATCGCCCCAGGAATGGCCGCGACACAATAATAAAGGGCTGAAAGCCCGCCCCATCATTCAATTCTCGATGCAGAGGAGGCCATGGGCGAGCGTGTCAATCATGAAGGTCGAAGTGGAAGGGGCACGATCAAGGATGGATCGGGCTTTCAGCCCTCATTGATTCGGGAAATCGCAATCCTGGGGCGCTGCCCCATAGGCGTTAACTTAAATATTTGCCTGAACGCCGAAGGCTCCTGGACTG
>CAZYHO010000147.1:0-3639 GCA_964647495.1 uncultured Akkermansia sp.
GCGATGGCATCGGCCGCCAGCTCGATCCCGCCAGCGTGCAGGTGACCCGCGGCGGATCTCCCATCGTTTTTACTCATTCCAAGGAAGGCAGTGTGACCACGTTCACTTTCCAGGCCGCCGAATGGGGGAGTTTTTTCCCGGGCGGCGCCAACACCTTCGATTTCGTCTACGAGGATAACACCGGCGAAGATTATGCCTTCACGCGCAGCGCCGCGGTGCCGCCCTACACCCTGCTTCCCGCCTCGCTGTCCCAGCCGGCCGGCAGCGCGGGCGCGTCCGGTTTCAGCTCCCGCGTTTTCCAGACACTGCCGACCGGCAACGCCGGGTATCTGGGCATCTGGGAGGTGGCGGAAGGCGTGCTGGACGGAGTCGCCGGTCCGCCATTCTCCCCGGATGGCAATCTCGCCGATCTGACAGACGCGGTGGATGGCCGATTCCATCTCGACGTGATCGATCTCGAGCAAACAGGCTCGCCCGCCGGCTCGTTCGATGGCGATGTCCTGATTCCAGGCATCCCGGGCATCACCGGGTCCGATGAATACTTCGTGTTCGAGGCACTGACCTGGGTGCACTTTCCCGCCGCGGGTTTCTACACGCTGGGTGTGCAAAGCGACGACGGCTTTCGCGTGAATTACGGCCACTCGGGAGTGCCCGGCCTGGAGATCGTCACGCCCGCATCCGCGGCGAAGGCGGTGGCGGTTACACCGTCTACAAGCTACTACACCGCCGCCCCCGTCGGCGCCGATTATCCGGACCCGCCGATCACCGGCAAGTTGGTGCTCGCCGATCCTGTCCTGGCGGACACCGCCCTGCTCAATGCCGAGGCCATCAACGGCAACATCGCCGTCGTGGATCGCGGCGTGAACACATTCCTGGACAAGGCGCAGCGGGTGCAGGCGGCCGGAGCGATCGGCATCCTCGTCATCAACAATGCGGCCAACCAGGGCATCATCGCTCCGATTTCCACCGGCGTGGCCGGCAGCGCGGTGAGCATCCCCTACGGGCATGTCAGTTACTCGGATGGTGAGGCGCTCAAAGACTTGATCGCATCGACACCCGATGGCGTGCATGTCCGCTTCGGCGTCGAAACCCATCGTGTCATCAGCCAGTCGGATACCGTGGCGAACACCACGTTCCGCGTGCTGGTCGGCCAGCCGGGATTGTATCCGTTGCGTCTGGCTCTGGTGGAAATCACGGGCGGCGCTCATGTGGAATGGTTCTCGGTCGACGAGCAGGGCGTCCGCCATCTCATCAACGATCCGAACGACCCGCTCGCGCTCAATGCGTATGCCAGCCTGGGCGCGACCGGACCGGAGCCCGGCATCCAGGTCGGCCAGGCCGCCGGCGGTCAGGTGATCATCGAGTTCACCGGCGTCCTTCAGTCATCACCCGATCTCCGCACACCTTTCGTGGATGTGAACGGCGCGACGTCGCCTTACACCGTGCCTGCCGGTTCGCCGGGTGTCCTCTTTTTCCGCTCGCGCCGGTAGCGGCCGGAAGGGATGGAATGCCCGCGGCCGCCATCATGAAGGACGGAGGGACATGAAGGACATGAAGGACGGGTGGGGCGCCTTTCTGTGAGTCAGGGCATGGGCGTTTCGCGCGCCGGGGGCTTAGCGGAGTTGGAAGGCGCGTGAGAGGGCGGCGCGGGCGGCATGCCAGCCGGCCATGCCGTGGACGCCGGCGCCCGGCGGGGTGGAGGCGGAGCACAGGAAGATGTCGCTGGCTGGAGTGGTGTACGGGTTGAGGCGGGCGACCGGGCGGGTGAACATCTGGCGCCAGTCCTGGACGCCGCCGATGATGTCGCCGCCGATGCAATTCGGGTTGGCGGCCTGGAAATCGAGCGGTTTCATGGCGTGGCTGGCGAGGATGACATCGCGGAGCCCGGGGGCGTGGTGTTCGATGTGGTCGAGCACGAGGCCGGTGGCGTCCGCGGCGCAGGCGGCGGGGACATGGGCGTAGATCCAGGCGGTGTGGCGGCCGGCGGGGGCGCGGGATGGATCGCAGAGGCTTTGCTGGCCGACGAGGATGAATGGCCGGGCGGGCAGATCGCCCCGCCAGATCGCGGCTTCGGCGGCGGCGATGTCATCGAGCGATCCGCCGACATGCACAGTGCCGGCTTTCCGGCATTCCGGGGCGCGCCAGGGGATCGGTTCGCTGAGGGCGAGGTCCAGTTTGTAGGCGGCCGGGCCGTGGCGGTATCGTGCGAGGCGGCTGCGGTAGCCTGCGGGCAGGCGGTCGCCGGCGATCGCGGCCATGGCTTGTGGCGCGGTGTCGAAGAGCACGGCACGGGCGCGGGGCAGTTCGTCGATCGATCCGACCTCCCGACCGGTGTGGATTTCGCCGCCGAGCGAATGGAAGTAAGCGGCCATGGCATCGGCGATCGCCTGGGAGCCGCCGCGGGCCACCGGCCAGCCGGCATAGTGGGCGCTGACGTGAAGCATGAGGCCGACGGCGGCCGTGAGAGGTTTTTCGAGCGGCAGCCAGCCGTGGGCCGCGTTGCCGGCAAAGAGGGCACGGGCTTCCGGCGTGCGAAATGCCGAGCGCGCCCAGCCGGCGGCGCTGCGCCACGCGTGCCGCCCGAAGCGCGCCATCGCCGCCGGATGCCGCGGCGGGAACGGCAGCGGGCCGAGAAGGTCGTCAAAAAGCGCCTCGCCGTGGCGCGCGAGACTCCCGATTGTCCGGAGATAAGCGTCCCCGTCCGCGCCGAGACCCGCGGCAGTTTCATCGACGCCGCGATGCAAGGCGACCGCGCGGCCGCCGTCGAGCGCGTGCGCCAGCGGGATTTCCGGATGGATCCACGCGAGCCCGAAATTCTCGAGCGGCACCGAGCGGAAAAACGGGGACGCGGAAGCGAGCGGGTGAACGGCCGAGCACACGTCGTGCACAAACCCCGGCAGCGTGAGCGCGGCCGAGCGCGTGCCGCCGCCGGGCGTCGCACGCGCCTCGATGACAAGCACCGACAGCTCCGCCCGCGCCAGCGTGATGGCGGCGGCAAGTCCGTTCGGTCCGGATCCGATGACAAGGGCGTCGTAGGTGTCGGCCACACCGCACCATGGACAATAACCAGCCCGGCCTCAACGTCCGGCGCCGGGAAACGGTGATGCCCCGAACAATCGCAGAGGCCGGAGGGAGGAGGGCAGAGCCGACGGTTGTTCACACCGGTGCTGTGCGGAAAATCAGTCTCACCCGGTCAGCGATACAGGGAGCAAAAGCAGCCAGGGATGGCAGACATCCACCTTCCAATCCACACCGCCCTGCATCTGGGCATTGTGAGGGGAGAGGGGAGGAAATGGCAGACACCCACTCTTTCGATCCGCACCGGCCGCCATCGGGGAGCAGGTGGAGTGCGCGACATTGGTCGGGAATGATGATTTGGCCCTGCAAAAAGCGGGTGTCCCCACATGGCTCGTTTGTTGATGGGTGTCTCTGATGGATCGCCCCAGTAGCCCGCCGGTCTCCGGCGGGCGGAGGAGGCAGGATGATGGATCTGGGTCTCGAACAGGGCGGTGCCTCTTGCCCTCCGATGCGGCTCGCCGGCACAATCCGGCGGACTGCACGCCTGCGCGCACCACCGGTCGCACCGCCTGCCTCCACGGTCATCGCGGCGCCCACCGCCTGGACCAGCGCGCACCGCGG
>CAZYHO010000147.1:3739-10178 GCA_964647495.1 uncultured Akkermansia sp.
CGCCTGCCTCCACGGTCATCGCGGCGCCCACCGCCTGGACCAGCGCGCACCGCGGGTTGCGCAGATTGGAAAAGTGGGTGTCTGCTTTTCGCCAATCCGATGCGCCCGCACAACAACCTCCTGAGCTTGCTCAGGGTCAGGGAGGAGCGGAACCCGGCACGGGAAGCCGGACGGCGAAACAATTTTCGTTACGTTCGCCGCCGGATTGCGGGAGAATGGATGGTCTCTGCTCATTCCATGCCTTCACCCGATCCCGCCATCGACGGCCCCGCCCACTGAAGGCGTTGCCGCCGCCGCCGTTCCAGCTACAGTCATGCCATGATCAAAGTCACCATCGACCAAGCCGCCAGCCATTTCGCCCACTGGATCTCTCTGATTGGCAGGGGCGAGGAAGTGGTGGTGCTGGACCACGAGCAGCCTGTGGCCCGTATCACGCGCTGGGAACCGCCCACCGGAACCCGCCCCAAAGTCGGGACGCTGACCTCCGCTTCCGTGCGTTATTCGGAAGACTGCTTTGCCCCACTGACGAGTGAGGAACTGAAGGACTGGGGATTGTAAGCCATGACCCTTCTGCTCGACACCTGCGTGTTCATCTGGCTCACGCAAGAGCCGGGGAAACTGAGTGTCGCGGCGCAATCGGCCATCAATGATCCCGCCAACAGTCTGGTCTTCAGACACGCGAGCGCATGGGAGATACACCTGAAACACCACGCCGGGAAGCTGATTCTGCCTGAGCCGCCCAAACAGTGGATTCCACAGCAGATCGGCGCCTGGAAGATTTCCGAACTGGTGATTCAGTTGAATGCCATTCAACGGACTTCGGATTTGCCCGAGATCCATCGCGATCCCTTTGACCGCCTCCTCGTAGCGCAGGCCATGGAGGAAGGCTTGAGCCTCGTTTCGCCAGATGAGTTTTTCCCAGGTTACGGAGTGCCGGTGGTGTGGTGACGCACGAATGCCTCGAATGAGCATGCCGTGCGGCGCAGCCCCCCTCCAATGAGCGGGAAGGGCAGACACCCACTGTTTCAATCTGCCCCAGTAGCCCGCCGGTCTCCGGCGGGCGGAGGAGGCAGGATGATGGATCTGGGTCTCGAACAGGGCGGTGCCTCTTGCCCTCCGATGCGGCTCGCCGGCACAATCCGGCGGGCTGCACGCCTGCGCGCACCACCGGTCGCACCGCCTGCCTCCGCGGTAATTGCGGCGCCCACCGCCTGGACCAGCGCGCACCGCGGACTGAGCAGACTGGAAAAGTGGGTACCTGCCTTTCGTTTCGTGTGCCTTGGGTTGTGCGAATGATCTGGGAGTAGCGGAACCCGGCACGGGAAGCCGGACGGCGAAACAATTTTCGTTACGTTCGCCGCCGGATTGCGGGAGAATGGATGGTCTCTGCTCATTCCATGCCTTCACCCGATCCCGCCATCGACGGCCTCGACCCTGAAAAGCTGCTCGCTGCGGCGATGAATTCCACGCCGGCATCCTCACCCGCGTTTGCGTGGGTGCCGCCGCCGCCGGAGGAAGTCGCGCCGTGGTTTCCGGAGTATGAAGTGCAGGCCCTGGCCGGGCGTGGAGCGATGGGCGCGGTTTATCGCGCGGTGCAGCGGAAACTGGGGCGTCCTGTGGCGATCAAGCTGCTACCGGCGGAACTGGCGACGCGCGACGGTGTGGAGGCGAGATTCGAGCGCGAGGCCCGCGCGCTGGCGCAGCTCAACCACCCGGGCATCGTGGCGCTGCACGATTTCGGCCGCACGGCGGGTGGGCATTTGTTCATCGTGATGGAATGCGTGGATGGCACGGACCTGAGCCGGCTGATTCACGCGGAAGGCGGCGGGCTGAGCGTGCCGCACGCGCTGGAGATCGTGGGCCAGGTCTGCGATGCGCTGCAATATGCCCACGGCCGCGGATTCGTGCATCGCGACATCAAACCCGGCAATGTGCTCGTGGACAAGGAGGGCCGCGTGAAGATCGCGGACTTCGGCCTGGCGAAGGTCGTGGAGGCTGCGGGCGCCGCCGTCCGGAGCGCGGCTTCACATTCCGCGCTTACCGCCACCGGCGCCGCTGTGGGTACGCCCGACTACACGGCACCTGAACAGCTCAAAGGCGGTCCCGTGGACCACCGCGCCGACATCTACAGCCTCGGCGTCATGTTTTACGAAATGCTCACCGGCGAACTGCCCCGCGGGGCATGGACTCCGCCCAGCCAGCGCACCGCCGCTCCGGCCCGGCTGGATGAAGTCGTCACGCGCGCCATGCAAAACGAGCCTGACAAACGCTACCAGCAGGCCAGCGAGGTGAAGGCGGCGGTGGCGGGCACGGGCACTCTCGCGTCCGTGCCCGTGCCCGCACCCGCGTCAGCCGGTTCGCCGCGTTCCTCGCTCAATCGCCTCCTCATGTGGCTGATGGTGGTTTTTGTCGTCGTTGCGAGTGTCATCAACCCCACCAGCGATGTGCTGAACATTCTGTTGCTGGCCGGGCCATTCATCGTGCTGGCGGTATTTTTCAGATTCAAGCGCCGGCCGGCCGGCCTGGTGAGCGTAATGATAACCGGCATGGCCATGGGAGCGGTCATTTTCCTGGCGGCGCTGCAGATAGCGGAGTCTCCCCGGCCGGCCAAAGTCACAGGCCAGACAACGGCGCCGCCGCTCTCCGTGGAGGGCGCGGCGCAGCCAGGCGAGCGTGCCATCGCGGACATGAATGCGTTGATCGACGAACTCGCCGATGCGCAGGTTGCCCTGGAGCGGGGACGCCAGATTGGCATCACACGCTTCTGGTCCGGCGAGGAACAGCAGCAGTTCGAGTCCAGGCTCAAGCATTTCGCGGAGGCGGTGCAGTCGCGCACGGCAGCCGGCTTCGCGGCGGACGATTCGCGGGTGAAGGAGGCGCAACAGCGACTGGCTTTGCTGCAGCAGGCCCTCATCGCAATGAAGCTGCCCGATATTGCGCCAGAGAACTGCGTCAGTCGGGAGTTTCGTGCCGGATCCGCTCTCAATACGTATTTCCCGGAGGGCGAGGACCTCATCCCCGGTCTTCGCGTGCATTGCTGGAAGGGGCAGCATCAGCGGGACGCGGCGGCGTATTATGTCGAGTCTCGCGCCATGGAGGAGGACAAGCCGATGGTGGTTGAAGGGGAGAAGACGCTGGAGCACTTCCCGGAATTTTGGCCGCTGGAGATGCCGCTCGAGCGTCCGCGGCTGCCTCCCGGCAGTCCGCAGAGCAACGCGGAGCTGGAGTGGATCGCCAGAACCTGGCCGAAGGAATGCGCGGAGGCCGGGCTTGGCCTGGTGGTGCAGGAGTTTGCCGTCCAGGACTCGCTGCATGGCGACGAGCCTCAACTGAACTGGACTCACTGGTCCCCCAGCAGCGAGGATCTCGTTCCCTGGGCGCCGGGTGAGCCCCGGGCCGGCGGCGCCGCGGAGCGGGGGCGTATCGTCTTCAGGGGCGGCAAGTGCTACACGGTGTTCGACACCGCGCCACGCCCGCAGTTGTTCGGCGGGATCTATGCCGATGTCATGGGCTGGGCGGCGCGGACGCTTGTTCATCACGAAGTGCCGTTCATGTTGCTGCGACTGACGGCTTCGGAGGCGGAGCGAAAGCAATTCCCGGCGACTCCGGAATGGCACAGGGAGATTCAATCGCGCTACGGTGATCTCACCGTGCGGGAAAGCGCCGGTTACTACGCGGAACTGGCAAAGTCCGCTCCCCCTTGGCATTCCTGGGTGCGGGACCTGGATCATCTCTCGACCGCGCAGGACTGGATGGCCGGGACGAATTCCGGTGGGGGCATTCCCTTTCATCGCTGGCGCGGCGGGCGAATCCTGGTCACGAAATTCGTGTGCTCGCGCCCCGTCGCGGAAAAGATCGCCGCCGCTTGCGGTGCGCGGCTTCCGGTGCCGGATAATCAGGACGATCTCGACGAACTGGCCCGGCTTGTGCCTTCGCGCCTGATGGCTCACTCCGGTATCGTTCCCGGGGCGGCGATTCGCGGGATGCGGCTTGATAACGGCGACCACATTCCGTGGTTGGCGACGGAAGACACCCCGGCGCCAGCGGGAGTTTGGCTGGCCGTTCACGGCAACCGACCGGGCGAAAGCAGCGGATATCTGTTTCCGGTGCCCAGCCGCGCTCTGCTGATGCTGGAGTGGCCCGATGTGGCTCGCAAAACCGGACAGGATCAAGAAGGTGATTGAAAAAACGTGATTGAAGCCGCAGCGGACATCATGAAGCGTCCGTGACCGCATGAACTCCTGTTCCCCGCACGTTCCGTTTCAGCCGACGCGCTGGACACTCGTCGCGGAGGCAAACGGGCCGGACAAGGCGGCGGCGCGGGCCGCTCTGGAGAAACTGTGCGCCGCATACTGGTATCCGCTTTATGCCTATGTGCGGCGGCGCGGGCGCGGGCCGGAGGATGCGGAGGACGCGGTGCAGGGGTTTTTTGTGCGGCTGGTGGAGCGCGATTATTTCGCGGCGGCCTCGCGCGAACGCGGCAGGCTGAGGTCGTTCCTCATTCATCAGATGAACTGCTGGCTGGCGGACGAATCCCGCCGGCGCACGGCGGCGAAACGCGGCGGCGGCCTCACGCTGCGCATGGAAGACGCCGAGGCACGTTACGCCGCGGAGCCGGCGACCGATGAAACGCCGGAGACGCTCTATCACCGCCGCTGGGCACTGACGCTGCTGGCGGAGGCGATCCACGACCTCGAGAATTCCTGCGCGGCGGCGGGGCAAGCACAATCTTTCGCCCTGCTGAAACCGGCGCTCACGGAACCCACGGCCACGGCGCTGGATACCGCGGCCGCGGCCAAAATCCTGGGCATCCCGCGCGATCAGGTGCGCACCCGTGTCCACCGGCTGCGGGCGCAATTTCGGGAAGCCCTGCTCTCCCGCATCGCGGCCACTCTCCACACCAGCCGGCGCAGCGACCTGGAAATCGAGATGCGCGACCTGCTGTCAGCCCTGCGGACGTGACCCCATGCTACGCCAGGCTTGCCGACGGGATGATTTCCGATACTTTGAACCATGTCCGCGATCTTGATTCCCGCTATCAGGGAGAGGCCGGCCGACGGGCCTTCTCCGGAGGAAACGTTGCCTCCGCTGGAGCAGGGGGACCGGCTGACACGCGCGGAGTTCCACCGCCGGTATCAGGCCATGCGGGATGTGAAGCGGGCCGAATTGATCGAAGGAATCGTCCATATGCCCTCACCTGTGAAATTCTCCCGGCATAGCCGTCCTCATGCCTCATTGGTCGGCTGGATTTCTCACTATGCCACATTCATGCCTGGGGTGCTGCTCGGCGACAACGGAACGGTGCAACTCGATGCCAACAATGAACTCCAGCCCGACGCCTTCTTGCTGCTGCCCCCGGCGCTGGGGGGACGGAGCCGGATCACGGCGGAGGATTACGTGGAAGGCGCGCCCGATCTGGTGGTGGAGATCGCCTCGTCCAGCGCCTCATACGATCTGCACGACAAAAAGAACGCCTATCGCCGCAACGGGGTGGGGGAGTATATCGTGTGGGTGACGCGCGAGCAGCGGATCGAGTGGTGGTCGCTGGAGGACGGGCGGTATGTGGACCAGCCGGTGGAAGAGGCCCGCCTCATCAAGAGCCGGCTCTTTCCCGGCTTGTGGCTGGAGGCGCA
Organism: uncultured Akkermansia sp.; assembly: GCA_964647495.1. Taxonomy (GTDB): domain Bacteria; phylum Verrucomicrobiota; class Verrucomicrobiia; order Verrucomicrobiales; family V1-33; genus CAJBME01. The sequence goes on from CAZYHO010000147.1 coordinate 9,373, forward strand.
GGCGCTGCTGCGCGGCGAGATGGCCGAGGTGCTCGCCGTGCTGCAAGAGGGACTCGCCTCGCCGGAAGCCGTGGCGTTTCAGGCCCGCCTGGCCGCCGAGGTGGCTCGGGAAAGCCGGTGATTATAGTAGCCCGCCGGTCTCCGGCGGGCGGGGGAGGCAGGATGATTCCAAGGGGCAAGGGACAAGGGGCACGGCATGGTCTTTCATGACTCGGCGGCCAGCTTCTCGATCACGAGGTCCGCGACAGGGCCGCCCGAGGCGGGATTCTGGCCTGTGACGACGCGATTGTCCTCGACCGCGAAAGGCAGCCAGGGTTCCGGAGCTTTCACGTAGTTCGCGCCGCGGGCTTTGAGTTCATCTTCGGTGAGGTACGGCACATATCGATCGAGTTCGGCGAGCTTTTCCGCTGCGTTGGAGAAACCGGTGACGGTTTTGCCCGTGACGAGCCGTGTGCCGTCGGACAAGGCGATGTTCAGCAGGACCGGAATGCAGACGCGACAGCAGTTCGTTTGCGGAGGCAAAAGCTTCCACCGCATGGCCCGAGCCCTTTAACATCCGCGTCACGGCCGCGCGGAAACGAGCGTCGTCATCCACGACAAACACGATGGCAGCGGTGTCGCTCATGGCGTAGAAGTCGCTAAGACCGGCAAGGTGAACCGGAACGAGGCCCCTCCTTCCGCGTCCGAGCAGGAGGCGGACGATTTGATCGCACCAGGCATTCGCGCTTTCCGTCTCGGGCGTCTCGGGAGTATCGGCATCCCCCCCTGGCCTCAGACTCGGGAACCGCTTGCGTGCCCGGAGGTCA
>CAZYHO010000148.1:0-5046 GCA_964647495.1 uncultured Akkermansia sp.
GGCCACCCCCTGCACGCGGCAACCGCTGACGCGCCCGGAGGATCGCGTCCCACCCAGGAGCTTCGCTTTGATGTCTGAGTTCCGGAGCGGGCATTTGTCCTCGCACCGTACACCTCTGAACCGTGCCCCGTGCCCCGTGCCCCGTGCCCCGTGTACCGTGTACCGATCCCCGTTGACCAGGCGTTCCTCCCGCGTGCAATGAACCTTATGCCCGCCAAGTCGAAACCCTCGCCGGAAACCGCCGGCGCCGTGCAGCGCCCCGCCGCGGAAACCTTGTACGCGGACGAATTGAAGCAGCTTGTGGCCGCCGACGAGAAGCAGCCGAAGCCTCCGGGGTGGCTGATGTCACCACGCGCCGTGCTGCGCTTTGTGCTCGGCGATGAAAAGGCGGGCGTGGCCAGAAAATTTGTCGGCCACCGCTCGATGCTCGAGCGCTGTGTCGTCGCGCTGGCCACGAATCGAGGTCTGATGATGATCGGCGAACCCGGCACGGCGAAGAGCTGGCTGAGCGAACTGCTGGCGGCGGCCATTTCAGGGGACAGCACGCTGACCGTGCAAGGGAGCGCGGCCACCACCGAGGACGCGATCAAATACTCGTGGAACTACGCCCTCCTGCTGGCCGAAGGGCCGAACGAACGCTCGCTGGTGCCGGCGCCATTTCATCGAGCCATGACCGAGGGCCGCCTGGTCCGCTTTGAGGAAATCACGCGCTGCCCGGTGGAGGTCCAGGACTCGCTGCTGTCGATCCTCAGCGACCGCGTGATGCTCGTGCCCGAGCTGAAGGACGCCGGCCGGACGCTTTTCGCGGCGCCGGGATTCAACGTGATCGCGACCGCCAACACCAGGGATCGGGGCGTCAACGAGATGAGCGCGGCCCTGAAGCGGCGCTTCAATTTCGAAACCGTTCCCCCCATCGAAAATGCCGACGACGAGATGGAACTCGTCAGCCGCGAGACACAGCGACTGCTGGCGGCCAGCGGCGTGACCGCCTCGCTGCCGCCCGAGGTCACCGAGCTGCTCGTCACGACTTTCCGCGAGCTGCGCGCTTCCAAAACACTCGACGGCAAGGCGCTCGAGCCTCTGACGACCGCCATGAGCACGGCCGAAGCGGTATCGACCGGCGTCGCCGCCGCCCTGCACGCGGTCTACATCGACGGCGGCCGCGTCGCGCCAAAGCACGTCGCGATGCACGTGACGGCCACGGCGCTGAAAGACGCGGCCGATGACGTGAAGAAGGTCCGCCATTATTTCAATCACGTCGTGCGCGAACGGGCCGGCGCGCACTGGAAAGCGTACTACGAAGCCGCGCGCGACGAATGACGACCCATCCACCCGGGTATGCTCCTGCTTCCAGTCCGCCATCACAGCCCGGCCTGCGCCCGCATGGTGCGCGACGCCATCCGACGCACCCGTCCGGCGGCGGTGCTCATCGAAGGACCGTGGGATTTCAACAACCGGATTTCCGAACTCCATCTCGACCACGCGCTTCCCATCGCCATCTACAGTTATGCCGCCTTCACCGACGGCACGCGGCGCGGCGCCTACTACCCGCTCTGCATCCATTCGCCGGAATGGCAGGCCCTTGTCGCCGCCCGTGAGGTCGGCGCCACAGCGAGATTCATCGACCTGCCTTGGGCGGTGCGCGCCCGCGCTGACCGCCGCACCCATCTTTACGCGGACGACCGACTCCGCGGCGGCGGCTACATCCGCGAGCTGTGCCGCGCACTCGAAGTCGAGGATTTCGACGCGGCCTGGGATGTGCTCGCCGAGCATGATGCCGGACTGACGGCCGGTGAAGTTCATGACCGCGTGGGCACGTACTGCGGCAACCTGCGCCGCGCCGATGCCGAGGCGGTAAGCGAGTACGATGCGCGCCGCGAGGAATTCATGGCCGCCTGCGTGCGCGAGGCCCGCGCCGAATTCGGCGCCGACCGGATCGCCGTCGTCACCGGCGGTTACCACACGCCCGCACTGGCGGAGCGCCTGGCGGACGCGGCGGCCGGCACGCCCGCGCCCGCGGAGTGGCTTGTGTGGCCCGAAGATCTGGTCGAGCGCGGCCTCGCGCTGACCCCGTACAGCCACGAACGGCTCGACAGCCTGACCGGGTACGACGCCGGCATGCCCAGCCCCGGGTTTTATCACAACGCGTGGATGCATGACGAGGCGGGTGGCCACACGCCGGTGCACCGGCCACTGCTGCGAGCAGTGGCCGCCCGGCTCCGCGAAATAAAACAGCCGGTGAGCACGGCCGACCTGATCGCCGTCGAGGCGTGCGCCGCAGGTCTGGCCGCCCTCCGGGGCCATGCCCGTGTCTGGCGGCGCGACCTCATCGACGGTGCGGTGTCCGCCTTGCTGAAAGACGAATTCACCTCGCATCATCCGTTTCTCGGCGCGCTGCACGCCGTCCTGCGGGGCGAAAGCCGCGGCCGCCTCGCCGCTGGCTCCCCATCGCCGCCGCTCGTACGCGATATCGAGGCGCGTCTCACCGCCGCAGGCCTGGCGCCGGGCGCGACCCCGAGGGAGCATCCCCTCGATCTCGCCCGCCCCGCGCACATCGATCTCAGCCGCCTCCTCCGCAGCCTCACCGTCCTCGAACTGCCCGGTTTCGTGCGCACAAGCGGCGTCGATTTCCTCACCCGGAGCGACCTGACATCGCTGGCGGAAACCTGGACGATTTCCCCGCACCCCGATCAGGCCGCGGCCATGATCGAAGCGTCCCGCTGGGGCTCCGCTTTGCCGGAAGCGGTCGCCGCATGCCTCGGCGACAAAGCCGCGAACGTGGACCGTTCTTCCGCACTCGTGGCGGCGCTGCTGCTCGACGCCGTGCTGGCCGGCGCGCTCAACCTCGCCGAACGATTGCGTGCGCGCGCCATCGAAGTCGTCCGCGCCGACGGCGACCTCGGCAGCGTGGCCGCCGCCTTGAGCCACCTCCTGTATCTGCACGCCTGGGACGATATCCTGGGAACCCGCGGCTCCCTGGAAACAGCCGGCCTGCTCGGCGAGGCCTGGCGCCGCGCCGTGTGGCTGCTGGAGGCCGGCGGCCCGGCCCAGTCCGAGCGAAACGAAATCGAAGCCGTGCGCCTCATCCACAACGCGGCGTTGCGCGCTCCCGAAGCCGTGCCGCACGCGATGGATGACCTGCTTCCCGTGCTCGCGCGCGCCCGCGGCGAGTCGCACCGCTCTCCCGCGCAACGAGGCGCCTGCGCCGGCGCACTCTGGTCGCTCGGCGGCACGGAAGAGATGGCCATCCGGGGCGATCTCCTCGGGTTCGTCGAACCCGAAAGCCTTGGCGAGTACCTCGGCGGCCTCTTCGCCCTCGCACGCGAGGAGGCCCAGCGCGACCAGGCGCTGCTCATGGCCATCCACGGCGTGGTCGGTGACTGGGGCGACGCGGATTTCCTCGCCGCCCTGCCGTCGCTGCGACGGGCCTTCATGTACTTCACGCCGCGCGAAAAAGACTTTCTCGCGCGCAGCCTGTTCGCAGGGGAAACACCGAAGGAATCGGCCGCCTCCTCGCCCGCCGCGCTCGAGGTTTCCGTCGCCGACGCCGCTGCGGCCATGGCCCTGGAAACACGGCTCTTCTCAGAAGCCGCCCGCCTCGGCGTGCAACTCGACATTCGCCCTCTCGACGCCCGTCCCTGACCCGCCCCATGCTCACACCGCTCGAACAAAAAACCCGCTGGCGCCTCATCCTCGGACCGGATTGCGAAAACGTCTGCGGCGGACTCGCCGGCGCCGACGCCGGCCGCGATCTCGCGCTTTCCTGGCTGTACGACCGCGAAGGCAGCGGAAATCGCGGCGCGGCCGGCGACGGACGGCTCGCCCGTGGCTCGCTCGACACGTCGTCGCTCACCGTGCCCGAGTGGATCAACAAAGTGCATGAGCTGTTTCCGCGGCGCACGATCGAACGCATCGAAAAAGACGCCCTCGAACGCTACGAGATTTCCGAAATGGTCACGAATCTCGACCTCCTCCGCCGCGCCGAACCCAGCCTCACCCTGCTCAAGGCCGTGCTCCACACCAAGCACCTGATGAACACCGAGGTGCTGGCCGTCGCCCGCGAGATGGCGCGCCGCGTCGTCGAACAACTCATGAAATCCCTGGCACAGACGGTCCACTCGCCCTTCCTCGGAACTGTGAACAGGCAACGCCCGTCCACCCTGCGCGTCGCACGCAATTTCGACGCCCGCTCGACCATCCGGCGCAACCTCCAGCACTTCGACCCCGAGTCCGGCCGGCTCTTCATCCGGACGCCGCACTTCAACTCGCGCGTGCGCAGGCATTCGGAACGCTGGCAGATCATCATCCTGGTCGACGAATCCGGCAGCATGGCGGACAGCGTGATCCACAGCGCGGTGACCGCTGCCATCTTTTTCGGCATCCGCGCGCTCCGGACACACCTGGTGCTTTTCGACACCAGTCTTGTCGATGTCAGCGCCGACTGCGCCGATCCGGTCGAGACCATCATGAAAGTACAGCTCGGCGGCGGCACCGACATCGGCCAGGCCGTGCGCTACGCGGAAACACTCATCGACAATCCGCGCCGCGCCATCGTCGTGCTCATCAGCGATTTCTGCGAAGGCGCGCCGGCCGGCCTGCTTTACGACGCCTGCCGGCGGTTGACGGCGCAAGGCACCCACCTGCTCGGCCTCGCCGCCCTCGACTCCAACGCCGATCCGCATTACGACCGCTCCGTCGCCGCTCAAATCGTCGCGCTCGGCGGCCATGTGGCGGCCATGACGCCCGGCGAGCTGGCCCACTGGGTCGCCGAAAAGGTCCGATAAACGCCATGAACCCGCTCCGGCCCGACCTCCTCGCCCTGACGCCCGATGACCTTTCGGCCATGGCCAATCGCGGGCTGGTCAAACGCGCGCAGCGCGAAGTGGAAAGCGGCGAGTTCACCGCCCGATGGGACATCGCCGCCGACGGCACCATCGCCGCCGCCTGGTCGGATGAAATCGAATGCCGGCTTCCCGGTGACGGCACGCTCGCGGCCGCCACCTGCACTTGCCCTGCCCTCGACATGTGCCGCCACATCCTGCGGAC
>CAZYHO010000148.1:5146-10059 GCA_964647495.1 uncultured Akkermansia sp.
CGGCTGCCACGCCGGATCAGCCAGAGGTTTCGCCCGCCGGCGCCGTCCCCGCACACGCCTGGGATCCCGGCGCTATCGACGACGAGGCCATCGCCGCCGCCGTGCCGAAGGACCGGCGGGAGCGCGCCGAGATGCTGTGGAAACACGGAGTCGTCGCCGAATTGCTGCGAAACGCGAAGCCGACCGCCCGTTTCCACGCGCCGGGTCACAGTGTGCGGTTCCTGGTGAAAGACGATCTTCGCTACACGCTCTGCTCGTGCGCCGATCCGGCCCCTTGCGCGCATGCCGTGCTCGCGGTGCGCGCATTCCGCGAGTTGCCGCCCGAGGTTTCCTCAGGCCTCATCTGCACCGGCGATGCGCCCGCCGGGGTGGATCGCGATCTGATCGACCAATGTCTCGCCGGCGCCGCGGATCTTGCCGGCGCCGGTTTCTCCGGGGTCACCGGAGTCTGGCGCGATCGTATGCTCCGGCTGGCCGCCGCCTGCCGCAAGGCCGGGCTTTCCTGGCCCGCGCAGATCTGCGAGGAACTGGCCGCGGACGTGGACGCGTACTCGGGCCACGATCCATTGTTTTCGCCGCGTCACAGCGCCGAGCGCCTCGGCGAACTGCTGATCCGCCTCGACGTCATCGCCTCCGGCGCCGCGGCCATCCCGTCGGCCTTCGTGCGAGGGCAAACCACCGACCGCAATTCCGAGTTGGGCTCGGCGCGCTTCGTCGGGCTCGGGGCCATGGCCATGGAAGAAAAAAACCGCTGCCGGCTCGGCATTTTCCTTCAGGACGTCGGCACCGGCCACATCCTCACCGTCGAACGCGCCGTGGCCGAACCGCCCGACGCCGCGACGCCGCCGCGGCCGTATCATGTCCTCGGCCGGCTCACCGTCGCGAAGGACTCGAACGTGTTCCAACTGGCTTCCGGGCAACTCCTCATGCAAGGCGGACGCCGCACCGCCGACGGCCGGATCGTCATCGGGCGCGCCCGCGCCGCGGTCAATCCCCAGGCATTCCGCTGGGAAGATCTCAAGGCGCCCGTCCTGGCCGAGGATTTCGACGAAATCACCGCGCGCCTCGCCCTGCTGCCCCCTTCCTCGCTCCGTCCGCGCCGCGCCGCCGGCGACTTTCATGTCTGCCGCCTCGCTGCCGTCACGGGCGCCCGGTTCGACCAGCCCAGCCAGCGGATCCTGGCCATGCTCACCGATGGCTCCGGCGGCAACGCCATGCTCGAACACCCGTGGAGCCCGCGCGGGGCGGCCGGCGCCGAAGCGCTGCTCAACGCGCTCGTTTCCGGTCCACCACCGGTGTTCGTCGCCGGCCACGTCGCCATGACGCATGCGGGCCAACTCCTCTGGCGCCCCACCGCCGTCGTTCTCCAGCACGGAGACACCCGCCGCGCCGTCCTGCCGTGGCTCACTCCGCCGGACGATGCCTCACCGCCACTGGCGCCGGGCGCCGGCGTGGGCCGCAGCCCGCTCCCATGGCCGGCCGAAGTCCTCGACGCCTGCGCCGATGTCCTCGTCACCGGCCGCCGCCACGAGCATCGCACCCGCTGGAAATCCCTCGCCGCCGCGGGCGAAGCACGAGGCTACACCCGGCTCCCGGCCCTCGTCCGCGCCGCCACACCGCCGGCCGCCACTCCACACGCTTTCCTCACCCTGCTGAAAGCCCTGCGCCTCGCCGCCGATCTCGTGCCCGGATAACAAATCTCGAAGACAGCCGGATCAGAGCGTGTTGACCGGCCAAACCCGGCTCCGTCACGCTCCCACCAACAATTCTTTGGCCGCACGCTCGCCGGTTTCGACACCACCGTTCATGAAGCCGCAGAATTCTTCGCTGGTATGCTCGCCGGCGAACTGCAGCTTGCCGTCGAGTTCCGCCTTCGCGGCGGCAGCGAAGATCCAGGTCCACTGGCCGACCAGGGCCGAGGCGTAACTGCCTTTCACCCAGCGCATGCTCGGCCAGTTCATCATCGTGCGGTTGCCGTCCAGGGCGGCTTTGAATCCGGGGAAAACCTTGTCCACTTCCTGGGGGAACTTTTCCAGCCGGTTCGGCGTGAACTGGACGCCTGGTGTGCCGCCCATGAAATTCGTGATGATGCCGCTCTCCCCGTCCTGGCCGCGGCTGGTTTCCCAAATCTGCTGGAACGGCAGATCGCTGACGACCGCGCCGTTGCAGAAGACTTCGCGGCCGCCCGCAGGCTGGCGCCACAGGCGGCTCTTCGTGCCCCACATGACCTTGAGGTTGGTGCCATAGGTCATCCCGGCGAGAGCGCGTTTCTTGTCCTCGCTCAACGGCAGTTGCGCCAGCCCGGTCACCGAGCGGGCCAGCGAGAAAGGAACCGCGCAAATGACATGATGATAACTTTCGCTCACCCTCCCGCCGCTGGTCTGAAAGGTCAGCTTCAATTTCGAGCCCTCTTCCTCGATCCGCGTCCACTGGTGCCCGGACAGCGCCCTGACCTTGCCTTCCAGCGCCTTGAAAACCGCGGCAGGCAGGCTGTCGTTGCCGCCCTTGATGCGATGCGCTTCGTCGCTTTCGCCAAACATCTCGAACCCGTTTTCTGTGTCCGTGCCGATGATTTCAATGAGCGCCAGTGACGACTGCGTATCGGTATCCAGGCCGTATTCGCAGCAATACGCCACATCCAGCATTTCCACCAGCCAGGGATCCACTCCCGCTCCGGCTTCTCGCAGATAGCCGCGCAGATCGCGCTTGTCGAGTTCGCGCGCCTTGTCCGTGTATTCCTCCTCGTCATCCAACAGCCCTTCGGCATCCGCGGCGATGCGCCGGGCCAGCGGACCGAAGACGGGGATCAGATCGGCGTCGGTGTATATCTTTCCTCCCAAGTGATAAAAATCCACGCCCGGGTCGCCTTCTTTGAGCGGCTGGATTTCCAGGCCGAGTTCCTTGCACAATCCGATGAGCGCCTCGTGGTTGGTGTCCACCAGCTCACCGCCGAGTTCGCAAAACATCCCCTCCTTGTTGAACTGCCGGCGGGTGAACATGCGGCCGCCCCAGCGCTCGCTGCCCTCGTAAAGATGCACTTCCGCGCCGTCCTGAACCAGCCGCAGCGCGGCCGTCAATCCGGCGATGCCGCCACCGACAACGGCCACAGGCCCTTCCAGCGAACGCTGCGGCGGGCGGGCGACCGGAGGCGCCGGCTCCTCCTCCTGTCCGGAGAGAACGGAAGTCGCGAGCCATCCCAGGCCCGCCGCTCCGGTCGTTCTCATGAAGCGCCGCCGGGATTCCTGCAATTCCAGCCGGCGGGCCAGGCGAAGCTGTCGGGTCAGAGACCGGAAAAGGGGGACACGTCCGTGGGTCATGGCTGGAAAGAAACAAATGGTTTGAAAATCGAATGGAAAAACTGTCTTTCCTCATGGGCAGGAATCGAGGAAAGACGGCGGATCCGGGAGCAAATCTTATTCGTCGTTGGTCGGGCCGACCGACACAATCCACAATTTCAGGAAATTGACGATCTGCTGTTTGGTCAGGTGATTGGCGTCGAGCGCGTATGTCACCTTGCTGGCCGATGGCACGGGTTCGCCGCTGACGGAAGTGAAGGTGTCCTCGTATTTCACCGTGCCGGTGAGCGCGGGAATCGAGCTGTCCACCGCGAAGAAGGCTTCTTCATCGGAAAGATTGGTGAAGGCCTCGGACTCCGTGGCCGCGGGTTTCGCTTCCTTTTCGTTGAAGCGCAGGTTGAACTCATACTGCCCCTTGCCGTTGCTGGCGCGGTTGGGATCCTCCACCCATTTGATCGAGCCGGTCACCACATCGTGGTATTCCTTGCCGTTGAGTGTGTAATTGAATTTCAGGCCATTGGTCAGCCAGTTGCCGGTCTCGTAGTCATAATCCAGATTGCCGTTCACCGTTGTCCGCGGATAACTTTGCGCGGGGCCGGCCGCAAGGATGACGTTTTCAAAGCGCATGGGATCCGAGTTTTTCACCTCGATCTTGACCTCCTTGCCTTGAAACTGGCGCACGTACGAAATCACGCCGCTTGTCTTCTTCCCCTTGCCGTAGAGATTGCCGCCGAAGTTCTCCGTGAAGGCGGGAGAGCGGCCGATGGCGTCGATGCTGACGCGGTGCTTGCTGTCGGAGGTTCCGCCCAGTTCGTAAAGACCGGTGGCATTGATCGGGACCGTGCCGACCCATTTGCCGACCGTGCGCTTCTGCGTCAGGTCCGTCGGGTTGACAACGCCGAGATTGACGGAAAACACCAACTGGGACGCCTGCTCGGTGCGGCCCAGAATATCGGACACGATCAGCGGATAGCGTTCCACTTTGCCCTTGAACTCCGTGGTCTTGGCGACGCTCAGATCGATGTCGTACACGTCTTTCGCTCCCTTTTGCGGCTTGCCTTTGTCGTTCAGGTTGGTCCGCGATCCAAACGCGATGCTGACCGTGCCGTTGATGGCTCCTGGCTGGACGATCTTTTCCGGCTCCTGGGCAAACGCCGTCAAGGGCGTCACAGCGAGCAGGCCGGCGAGGATGAGTGGTCGGTCAATCATGGCGGTATGTTGGTGGTTGGTGGACGGGAGTGCGGGTGGAAGTCGGTTGCGGCCGGAACCGGCACACGGCGGAGATCCTAGCCCACACCGATGATCGACGACAATACAATTTGCCCCTCTGGTTGGAACCGGCCGCCTCCGCGGACAGGCCCCGCAAACCGCATCAGCCTCGGCGAGCCGGCGCGGCGGACCACCGCCCGTCCGGCGGGGCCCTCTCTTGATCCAGCGCTCCCGTCCCGCAGGGATGGCCGATCAGAGATCAGTGGTGAGTGGGCGGTGGGCAACATGACGGGGGACAAACCCGTTTTTCGGCTTCGCGAACCCAACGGTTTCCCGCGCACCTTTTCAGTCGGTCGTTCGCCTCCTGCTCGGGGGCCTCGGGAGAATCGGGAACCGGGCCATCCCCTG
>CAZYHO010000149.1:0-10049 GCA_964647495.1 uncultured Akkermansia sp.
AAGCGGCACCTTCGAACTCCCCGAAGCCCAGCTCGACCGCTTCATGCTCTGCCACAGGCTCTGGTACCCGAGCCGCGAGGAGGAGGAGGAAGTGCTCCGCCGCAACCTCGCCCTCGGCCTCAAAAAAGACGATGCCGGCCACGCCGTCGCCCGCACCGAGTTCGACATCCTCGCCCACGCCCCGGTCGGCGGCCCCGCCGACCTCCTCCGCGTCATGGAAAGCGTCCAGGCGGTCCACATCAGCGAAACATTCCAGAAACACGTCCTCGAACTCATCCACAGCACCCGCAACCACCCCAGCCTCGAACTCGGCTGCAGCCCGCGCGGCGGCATCGCCCTCACCAAAGCCGCCCGCGCCCGCGCCTTCCTCCACGGCCGCGATTACGCCATCCCCGAAGACCTCTTCGCCCTCGCCGATGACGTCGTCCTCCACCGCATCCGCCTCCGCTACGAAGCCCTCGCCGAAGGCCAGACCGGCGCCTCCGTCCTCTCCGAAATCCTCGCCCGCATGGGGTAGGCGGTTTGTTCAGTATTCATCACTGATCACTGATCTCCAAAAAAATGCCCCGACTCGAACGATGCGATCCGCTTGAGACGCGCCAGTTCCACCTGGCGGTGCGGCGGCTTGCGGACACGTTGAGTTACGGGACCGATCACAGCCCGTTCCGCGGGTCCGGCCACGAGTACGTCCAGTCGCGCGCGTACCAGCCGGGCGACCCGGTGAAGTCGATCGACTGGCGTGTCACGGCGCGCACGGCGCGTCCGTACGTGAAGGAGTATGAGGCGCCGAAGCGGATGCCGGTGTATTTGTTCATCGACACGTCGGCATCGATGACCATCAGCTCGCAGCCGTTGAGCAAATATGCGTGGGCCGTCCAGATTGCCGGCGGGCTGGCGCTGGCCTGCCTGGACCGTGTCAGCCCGGTCGGCGTGGTCGGCGCGGGCGAGCGTCCGCTGCGCATCACGCCGAGTCTTTCCAAAGTGCAGATCATGGAGTGGCTGCACCGGTTGCGGCATTACAGCCTCGACGAGACGACCTCTCTGGCGGCGCGCGTCGGGGAAATCGCCGGCTGGCTGCCCCAGCGCGCCCTGCTCATCATTTTGAGCGACCTGCATGACACGGCGGCGCCCACGGCTTTGCGGCTCGCCGCCCAGCGACACGAGGTCGTCGTCCTGCAACTCCGCGACCCGGCCGAGGAGCGCATCTTCGGCACGGGGTTTTTCCACGCCCGCGAGGCGGAGACGGGCACGGCTTTCCTCTCGCGCGGCCGCACGCTCCCGGTTTCCGAAGAAGCCGTCGCCGCCGAGTTGCGCCGCGGCGGCGTCGACCACCTGGTCCTCCGCATCGACCAGCCGATCGCCGCACCCCTGCGCCAATTCCTCAATGGACGCGGCGGCCTGAACCGCAAAGCCCGATGAACCAGCCGCTCAGTCCCGCCCGATTCCCCGCGAAAAGCCGCCGCGCCGCGCTCGCCGCCATGGGGCTTGCCGGGATCGCGTTTGCCAGCGCCGTTTTCGCGCAGTCCGCCGGCGTCGGCCTGACCGGCGAAATCAAGGAAGTCTTCCTGCCCGGCGGCGAGCTTCGCGTCAAACCGGATCCCGCGGGCCGCAGTCCGCTCGCGGTCCGGATCACCGCCGCCTACCCGCATGGCACCGCCGGCTATCGCTACGACTTCGCCTGGGTGGCGTACGAATCAGGCCAGCACGACATCGCCCGGTACCTCGAACGCGTCGATGGCAGTCCGGCCGGCGATCTCCCGCCCGTGCTCGCCGAGGCGGCGGGAATCCTGCCGCCCGGCCCGCCCGGCGGCCTCGCCGAATTCTCCGCGCCCGCCCCCTCGCTCGGCGGATACCGCACCGCCCTGATCACCACAGGCTGCCTCTGGGCCGCCGGCCTGATCGGGCTTCTCTGCTGGCGCCGCCAGAAATCCGAACCCGCCGAAACCGCCGTCGCCGCCGACCTCCCGCTGGGCGACCGCCTGCGCGCCCTGCTCGAACGCGCCCGCTCCGGCTCGCTCGACGCCAACCACCGCGCCGAACTGGAACGCCTCGTGCTTGGGTTTTGGCGTGAACGTCTCGACCTCACCCGCCTCCCGGTCCCCGAAGCCATCCGCCGCCTCCGCGACCACCCAGAAGCCGGCGGCCTGCTCCGCCAGGTCGAAGAATGGCTCCACTCCGGCAAATCCCCAACCCGCGAAACCGAAATCGCCTCCCTCCTCACCCCGTACCTCAATCCGGTTCAGGAGCCAGTGCTCAGCAAGCAGTAAGCAGTAGTCGGTGATCAGTAATCAGACCCATGACATTCGCGCATCCCTGGCTCCTCCTTCTCCTCGCACTGCCCCTGGCCGCCGGCTTCTGGGGATGGCGCCGCCATGGTCATCGCGTTGCCGTTCCCTTTGACCATGCCGGTGCGCCTTCACGGCGATGGACCACTCTTGCCCTCCGCCTCGCGCAGTCGCTCCCGATCGTCCTTCTCGCCATCGCCATCGTTGTCCTCGCCGGCCCGCGCCGCTGGGGGATGCCTCGCGACCAGCGGGTCATGACCAACATCGAGTTCCTCGTCGATGTCTCCGGATCCATGCTCAGCAATTACGGTGACGGCAATCGCTACGACGCCGCCATGGAATCGGTGCTCGATTTCATCGACAAGCGCCAGGGCGACGCCTTCGGCCTCATCGTCTTCGGCGACAGCATCCTCGAATGGGTGCCGCTCACATCCGATCCCGGCGCCCTCAAGCACGCCCCCGAATTCCTCAGCCCGCTCAAGCTGCCCCACTGGTTCAGCGGGGGCACCGCCATCGGCGCCGCCCTCGAGCACACCTACAAAGTGATGACCGCCCGCACCGACGGCGATCGCATGATCATCCTCCTCACCGACGGTTACAGCTACGATCTCGCCAACGGCCGCGACGTGGCCATCGCCAACAAACTCCGCGACGCCGGCATCCAGGTCTTTTGCATCCACATCGACAACTCGGCCCCGCCCACCGAGGTCGCCACCATCGCCTCCATGACCGGCGGCCAGATCTTCGCCGCCGGCGAACCGGCCGCCCTCACCGCCGTCTTCAACCGCATCGACGAAATGAAAAAGGCGCGCCTCGAGAAAATCAGCGCCGAAACCCAGGACCATTTCAAACCGTGGTCGATCGCGGGCGGCAGCCTGCTCGCCCTCTGGCTCGTCTCGACCGCGGCCGGCCTCCGCTACACGCCATGGTGATGCTCCCGGAATTCCTCGCCCTCGCCGCGGCCGCCCTCATGGGGCTCGCCGAGGTGACGCATGCCCGCCGCGTCCGCCGCCTCTCGGCCCTCGCATTCGGCCCGCGCCGCCGCCCCGCGGTCTGGACGCTCGCCGCCCCGACCCTCCGCGTCCTGGCCGCCGCCGCCATCGCCTGGGCCCTCGCCTCGCTCGCCATCGTGCCACCAAAATCCCACGAGGCCAAAAAAGTCGACCCCAACCGCCTCCGCCGCATCATCCTCGTGCTCGACGTCTCGCCCAGCATGAAGCTCAAGGACGCCGGCCCCCAAATGACGCAAACGCGCGCCGAACGCGCGACCGACCTGCTCCACTCGTTCTTCCAGCGTGTTCCCATGGAACAGGTCCGCCTCAGCGTCATCGCCACCTACACCAGCGCCAAACCGGTCGTCGTCGATACCAAAGACGTCGCCGTCGTCCGCAACATCCTCTCCGACCTGCCGCTCTCCCACGCCTTCGAAGCCGGCGCCACCAACCTCTTCACCGGCCTCACCGAGGCCGCGCGCATCGCCCACCCATGGCCCCGCGCCAGCACCACCATCGTCGTCGTTTCCGATGGCGATACCGTGCCCCCCACCGGCATGCCGGAAATGCCGCCCTCCGTCAGCCACACCGTCCTCATCGGGCTCGGCGATCCTCACTCCGGCCAGTTCATCAACGGCCGCCAATCCCGCCAGGACGCCGCCACGCTAAAACAAGTCGCCATCCGCCTCCGCGGAGTCTATCATGACGGGAATCAAAAACACCTTCCCAGTGACCTGCTCAACGAAATCACCGCTCTCGAAGCCGAGAGCGCCTTCAAGAAACTCAGCCGGCGCGAGTACGCACTCGCCGCCCTGGCCATCGGCGCCTTTGTCCTCGCCGCCCTGCCCTGGGCGCTCCACTTCTTCGGCACCCCCTACCGCCCAGGCTCCCGCGCCCACGCCTCACCCCCCAACCTCCGCCCCCTCCCCGCCACCCCCTGATTTTCTTCCCTGACCCTGCACCGGACACTGACCTCTGACCTCTGACCTCCGCCACACCGAATACTGAACACCGCCCACTGACGCACTGACCTGCCGAATACTGCCCACCGCCCACCGCCCAACAAACACCATGAAACTACTCTTCATCACACTCTGGCTCGCCGTTCCCCTGGCCATGGCCGCCTATCACTTCGGACCCGGCCAGGATCTGCTCAAAAACGATGCCGCGGCGCGTCATCTCGCGGCTGCCGCGCGTGCCGTCGAAGCCGACGATCCCGAGGCCGCGATCGAGGCCTACGATGCCGCGCTGACTGCCTTGCCGACCGAGGCCGTGGCCCAGGCCCGGAAAATCCGGCTCACTCGCGCCAAGGTGCGCATGCCGAACGGTCAGTTGCCCGAGGCTCACGATGACCTCGATGCGCTCCTCACCGAACTGAACGCCGACACCGAGGCCGATCCCGAAGTGGCCAGGGAGACGCGCGCCGCCTTGGCCAGCGCCAAGTATTACCTTGCCTGGCTCATGCGCCTCGAAGGTGGCTCCGAGGAAGAATGGCGCCCGGAACTCGAAGCCTCGCGCCAGCATTTCCGCCACCTGGTCGAAGAGGCGCAGGCCGCCGGGCAGACCACGCTGGTCACCACGCACCGCGAAAGCCTTGAATCCGCCATCCGCCTGGGCCGCATGGACCTCACCGATCTCCAGGGCCTCCCGCTGCCCAAGCAGTGCAAAGGATGCAAATCGGGCAAGTGCCAGTCCAAGGGCCCCGCCCGAAAAGATGCGAAACCCCCGGAAGACTCCCGCGGCGCCGGCAAAACCCAGGGTCCGGACCAATCCGGTTCCTAGGCGCCGCTCCGCAGCCACCATTCTTCCTGTCCCCCAACCACGCCCAGGATGTCGTTGTCCCCGCGTCCCCTGAACCATCAGGCCCTCCGGCTCCCGCTCGTTGCCGGGACCTGCCTGGGCTTCCTGATTTCCGCCGCGTCCGCCGCCCGCGCCCAGACAGTCAGCGGCGCCGAACAAGCCCGCGCCGAAGCCATCAAAAAAGCGATGGCGGAGGCAGGCATCGTGATTTCAGGGACCGCCGAGGGTACTGACGCCGCCGCCGCCGCCGACGGAGCCGCCAAACCGGCCCCGTCGCTGCTTGATTCCATCAAGCAGGCTGTCTTCTCGCGCGCGCCGCAGGTCGTCCTTGATGAATCCGCGGCCGCCCTGCTGCCGCCGGCCCCTCCTCCCGCCGCCGCGACGACTCCCGCTCCGGCCGGCACCGCCACTCCCGCACCGGCTCCGGATCCGAATGCCGAAGCCGTGGCCGGCCTGCGGCGAGCCGTGGCGACCGGACGTTGGGCGGAGGTCGGCACATTCCTGGCCGAAAAACTCAAAGAGCCGCCGGACGCCGCCAAGCAGGCGTACCAGCATATCCTCGATTCGCTCGCCGCCGACCCGCGCCAGCAGCAGATGCAGCAAATGCAGCAGCAGGCGCGCGCCGGCGTGGCCACTTCGATCTCGATGCCACAGCCCATGATGATGATGGAGGGTGGCGGTCAGCAATTTCCCGCGTTCCGCCAATTCCAGCTCATTCATCCGGCCGACGTCCTCGCGCTCGCCGATATCTGCCCGGGCGAGATCGATCAGCCGGTCATCGACCGCCTCGGCGGCCTGCTGTCCACCTCTTTCCAGCTCGGTGATCGCCCGGAGGCCATGCTCGATGCCCTCGACGCCGGCACGACCGCACTCGGCGGCGCCGATCCCGCCAAACGCCTGCTCGCCGCGCGCCTCATCCTCGCCTCCGGCCAGCCGATCCACGTCGGCCGCTTCCTGCCATCACTCGACGAAACCCTCGCCGCCAATGACGTCGAGCGCCTCAACCTGCTCGCCGTCCATTTTCTCGGCATGCACCAGCAGGATGGTCAGCCGGTCATGCTCGAACACGCCTGGCAGGCAACCCAGGCGGTGCTCGCCGTCCCCGACGCCGCCCTGGCCGCACGCCAGGAAGCCCTCCGGCGCGCCATGGAACTCGCCCCGCGCGTCCAGGCCACCCTCGGCGAAAAATGGCTCGTCGAGAGCTTCACCACGGAACCCGCCCGAGGCCTGGAAATCCTCGCCACCATCGGCGCCATCATCTCGCGCGACCGCATGAACTTCCAGGCCGAAACCCGCCAGACCAACCTCGAACTCCAGCACCGCGTCGTCACCACCCTCCTCGCCAACGCGCCCGAGCGCGCCGTCGATTGGAGCGCCCCGCTCACCGTGCTCGCCCTCAATTGGCAGCAGGAAGCCAAGTGGTCCCAGGAACGCGACCTCAGCACCCAGCGCGGCCCGCAGATGCAGTACGACCCGTTTGGCAACGTCTATTTCTCCAACTACGACTATCAGCAGCAGATGCAGATGCAGCAGCAGCGCGGTCCGATGCCGATCCCGAGCGGCCGCCTGATCGACCTGCGCCCCGGCGACCCGTGGCTCGAACGCATCGAGCCGAGCCTGCGCCCCGCCGTCCTCGCGCAAACCATCGAACTTTTCCTCAAGGTCAATGAGCCCGAGGCCGCCTTCCCGCTCATCGAAAGCGTCTCGTCCTCGCTCAAAGACGAAGGCCGCCGCCTCGCCGGCCGCTTCCTCGACGTCTGGACCGAAAAACACGACCCCAATTCCTCCCGCCGCCGCACCAACCGGTTCATGTATATCTACGGGTACAATCCGCAGGCCGACGGCATCCCGCTCACCCGCTCCCAACAGGACCGCAACCTCAAGGAACTCGCCGGCTGGGTCACACGCCTGCGCGCCCTGCCCATCGATTCACTCGACGAAACCAAAATCGCCGAGGCCTTCGTCAAAACCCATTCGCTCGCCGAAGTCTACCGCCTCGAAGACATGCAGACCGTCTTCGGCCCGCTCGGCGCCATGAAACCGGACACCCTCGCCTCCCTGGTCCAGACGATGCGCACCAACCTCGGCTCGGTCTGGCGCGCCCCGCAGATCCAGCAGGACGCCAAAACCAAGCGCACCGACAAAGACATCCAGGCCGAACTCCTCCGCGGTTACTCCACCGCCCTGGACGCGCTCGAATCCGCCCTCATCGCCCACCCGAGCCACTGGGGCCTGCGCCTCGCCCACTCGACCATCGCCTTCGACCAGATCACCTTCGAGAATTCCCTCTCGCGCGACTCGGACTTCATGGCCCGCCGCGAACAGGCCTTCGCCGGGTTCCAGCGGGCCGCCGAACTCTACGCCGCCGCCCTGCCCACCCTCGAAGCCAAAGACCAGAGCGCCCAGGTCTACCTCCAGTGGTTCTACGCCAGCCTCGGCGCCTGCGACCTCGAAGCGGTCAAGTTCGAGTACCCGGAAGCCCCGAAACAAATCCCCCTCATCCGTGATGCCCTCGCCGCCCTGCCCGGCGAAGCCTCCCAAAAACACCTCACCGAGTTCGCCAACGCCCTCTCCACACGCATGAGCGCCGTCCAGCCGGAACTCAAACACCGGTACCTCGGCGCCGGCCTGCAAATCGCCGGCGACCACGAACGCGCCCGCGAAGCCCGCGACCTCTACAACTATTACCAGGATCTCGTCACCGAGGTCCAGCTCGTCACCCGCATCGACGGCGCCGACGTCATCGGCACTTCGCCGTTCGGCCTCTTCGTCGAAATCCGCCACACCAAACAAATCGAACGCGAGGCCGGTGGATTCCAGAAATACCTCCAGAACCAGCAAGGCGGGTATTATTACAACTTCGGCCGCCCCCCCGAAAACTACCGCGAAAAATTCGAGGAGGCCGCGCGCCAGGCGCTCCAGGAAAGCTTCGAGATCCTCTCGTGCACCTTCCACACCGACAAGATCGTCTCCCGCGGCACCGACCAGGACGGCTGGCGCGTCACCCCGTACGCTTACCTGCTCCTCAAAACGAAAGGCCCTCAGGTCGACGCCATCCCGCCTCTCAAACTCAACCTCGATTTCCTCGATACCTCAGGCTTCGCCGTTCTCCCGGTCGCCTCGTCGCGCATCGTCGTCGACGCCGGTAAATCCGCCGCCCCGCGCCCGGCCTCCCGCATCGAAGTCCGCCAGATCCTCGACGAACGGAAGTCTCGCGACGGCGTGCTCGTCCTCGAAGTCCGCGCCACCGCCCAGGGCCTCGTCCCGGATCTCGGCTCACTCCTCGCTTTCCCGCCCGGCGATTTCGAAATCACCGAAACAGAGGACCAGGGAGTCCATGTCACACAGCTCGACGCCGAAGCGGACGAAAATTCCGCCCTCTCCGAACGCCTCTGGAACCTCACGTACCGCCCCAAATCGGGTCTCGGTTCGCCCCCGCGTACGTTCGCCTTCGGCACACCCAACGACCCCGCCATCGAGGTCAGCCACTTCCGCTACGCCGACGCCGACCTCGCCCAGGTCGCGCCGGTCGTCGACCTCCTGGAATCCTACTCCAGACGCGGTTTCCCCTGGGGCTGGACATTCGCCGCCCTCGCCCTCGCCGGCGCCATCGGCAGCCTCCTCATCTGGCGCCGCCAGCAGCGCCCGGTCGCCGCTCCACCCACCACCTTCTCGCTCCCCGACGACATCAATCCGCTCACGGTCCTCGGCCTCCTCCGCCGCATCCGCGAGCACGCCTCCCTGCCCTCCCCGCACCTCGGCGAACTCGACCAGACGATCACCGACCTCGAAGCCCACTACTTCGCCCCCAACGGCTCACCTCACGCCGACCTCGACCAGACCGCCCGCCGCTGGATCACCCTGGCAGGGTGAAAGCTCGCTACGTTCGCGTCCATTCGCGGTGCCCCACAACATTGGCGTCCATTCGCGGTTTCTTCCCGAACGAGCGATTGAGCGAAACCATTGAGCGAACTCAGCACTTTCCTTCGACCTCGCCGCGTCCTCCGATACGCTGGCCACGTGCCGACCCAGCTTGAGCTTTTCCCGGTGCCTCCGCCGCCCTTGGGTGGCGGCTTCCTCTCGGCGGTCACGCTCGATCGCGACTCGGTGCCCGCCTGGGATGCGTATCCATTCGATATCCCGGTCGTGCGGCGCCTGGAAACACTGCCGCTGCACCGCGCCGTCACCTTCCTCGTCGGAGAAAACGGCAGCGGCAAATCCACCCTCCTCGAGGCGATGGCCGTCCGCCTCGGATTTCCCGCCGAAGGCGGCAGCCGGAACTACTGCTTCGCAACGCGAGACACCCACTCGTCGCTCGCGGACCACATCCGCCTCGTGCGCGATGGCTTCACATCCGTCGAGCGCGAAACCGACGGGTTTTTCCTCCGGGCGGAAAGTTTCTACCCGCTCATGACCCAGGTGGAGGCCTACGAACACGACGCCTGTCAGCCGTTCGGCGAGTGGGGCTGGAAATCGCCTCACGAACGCTCCCACGGCGAGGCATTCCTCACCCTGCTCACCCAGCGCCTCCGAGGCCATGGACTCTATCTCTTCGACGAACCGGAGGCCGCCCTCAGCGCGCAACGCCAGCTCGCCGTCCTCACTCACCTCCACGCCCTCGTCAAAAACCACTCGCAACTCGTCATCGCCACCCATTCCCCCATCCTCCTCGCCTACCCGCACGCCGTCATCTACGAGTGCGGCGAGGACGGCCTGAGCCAGGTCGCCTACCAGGAAACCGACGCCTGCCGCCTCACACGCGAATTCCTCCGCAACCCGCAACGCATGATGGATCGCCTCTTCGCCGACGAAGAACCATAACCAATAACCACCTCGGAAGAATCGGAAACCGGGCCATCCCGTGCACGCGGCAACCGCTGACGCGCCCGGAGGATCGCGTCCCACCCAAGCCAGAGGTCGGAGGCCAGAGATCAGAGGTCAGCCACTTGCTTTCGGACACTGTTGCTGGACG
>CAZYHO010000150.1:0-10027 GCA_964647495.1 uncultured Akkermansia sp.
AGGTGAAAAGGGACACGGATACTTTTCATGCTGCGGGTTCAATTCTGAGCGTGTTGTTTTGCCGCGGAAATGGGGGGCGGATGGTGGCCGGCGCAGCTTGCCTGGGAGCGCCGCAGTCGCCTGCGGCTCGCGGGCCCAGCCGCGGAGCCGATCCGGGAACAGAGTGCCCCAACTTTCTCGGCATCGCACAAGAGCTTCGCATCCATGTCGATACGCACGAGGCCGCAGGCGACTGCGGCGCTCCCAGGTGCGACGCTCCCAGGTGCGACGCTCCGCGGAAAACCACTGCCTTTCAATCTGGCTCATGATCGAGGTTTCGCGGGCGAGTGGATTTCGGCGGTGACAAATGGGTGGATTCGGCACAGTGGGGGCATGAGCCTGCTCGCTGTCGAGGATCTGCGCATTACGTTCCGTCCTGAGGACCGGCTGCCTGTCGAGGCGGTCAAGGGAGTCTCGTTTCATGTGGAGGCCGGCGAGACGCTGGCGATTGTCGGCGAGAGCGGATCCGGCAAGAGTGTGACGGCGATGGCGTTGACGCGTCTGCTGCCGGCGCCGCCCGCGTACTACGACAGCGGGCGCATCGTGCTTCGCGGGCGCGACGTGCTGGGCCTTTCCGAGCCCGAGCTGCGCAGTGTGCGCGGCAAGGAGATCGCGTACGTGTTTCAGGATCCGATGACATCGCTGAATCCGGTGCTGAGCATCCGCTCGCAGATCGCGGAAACGCTGCGCCTCCACCGGCCGGACGTCGGGTCGGACCACGCCGACGAGGAAATCATCTATTGGCTCGACCAGGTCGGCATTCTCAATCCCCGCGACCGGCTGCGGAATTATCCGCACGAATTATCGGGCGGCATGCAGCAGCGCGTCATGATCGCGATGGCGCTCGCGGCGCGTCCGTCCCTGCTCGTCGCCGACGAACCGACCACCGCGCTGGACGCCACCGTGCAAAAGCAGATCATCGACCTGCTGGCGCGCCTGCAGGCGGAGCACGGCATGGCGATCCTGCTGATCACGCACAATTTCCACATCCTGCCTGGGCTGGCGCACCGGGTGGTCGTCATGTTCCGCGGCGAGATGGTGGAGTCCGGCCCCACCGAGGAGATTCTGAAGAACGCCAGGCATCCGTATTCGCGTGCGCTGATCGACTGCGTCCCGAGGATCGGCGTCCGCAGGCGGCGGCTCGCGAGCATCGATCACGTTGCGCTGGCGGGGACGGCGGGGTGAAAACTTTCGGCTTTGCGGCGGCGACTTTGCTTTATGCTGCGCGTCCCGATCATTCCTCATGGCTGCCGCTACGATTGTTTCACTGCCTGGATTCCGCGATTTGACGCCGCGCGAGTGCGCTGCGCGCAACCACGTGTTCGCGGCGTGGCGCGGGGCGGCGGCGCGTGCGGGATTCGCCGAGTGGGAAGGGCCGATGCTCGAGAGCACCGATCTGTACCGCAAGAAGAGCGGCGATGAGATCGTCGACCAGTTGTTTCATTTTCTCGACAAGGGCGAGCGGGAAGTCGCGTTGCGGCCGGAGTTGACGCCGACGCTGGCGCGCGTGGTCGCGGCGCGGCACCGGGATTTCAAGAAACCGCTCAAGTGGTTTCAGGTGGGTACATGCTTCCGGTACGAGACGCCGCAGAAGGGGAGGCTGCGCGAGTTTTACCAATGGAATGTCGATATCCTCGGCGAGGAGTCCGCTGCGGCGGATGCGGAGTTGATCGCGGTCGGCATCGATGCGCTGCGCTCGCTCGGGTTCGGCGCGGATGACTTCGCCGTGCGGCTCAGTGACAGACGCCTCTGGGACGGCTTCCTGCAGGGGGCCGGCGTCGACGCGGCGCGGACGACCGCTTTCCTGCAGGTGATCGACAAGTGGGAGCGCGAGAAACCCGCGGCGATCGACGAGAAGCTGCGCGCGCTCGGGACGAGCCGTGAGGCGGTGGAGGCGTTCATGGCGTCCGCCGGTGAAGCGGGCGGGCCGCTGGGGCCGGTGGTCGCGGATCTGGCGGCGCGCGGGCTGGATCGATTTGTGCGTGTGGACCCGGGCATCGTGCGCGGGCTGGCGTACTACACGGGCACGGTGTTCGAGTTTTTCTCGCTGCGGCCCGGCGCGCGGGCGATTGCCGGCGGCGGCCGCTACGATCAACTGGTCGGCACGCTCTCGGACGGCGCGGTCGCGATGCCGGCGGTGGGGCTGGGCATGGGCGATGTGGTGCTGGGGAACCTCATCGACGAGACCGACGGGCCGCGGGCGCTGCGAGACCAGGCGCTGGCGGGCGCCGCGGCGCCGGACGCGTGGGTGGTGGTGGCGGACGAGGCGAGCCGCCCTGAGGCATTGCGGCTGGTCCAGTCGCTGCGCGGCGACGGGTTCAAGGTCGATTTCGCGCTGGCGCCGGCGAAAGTCGGCCGGCAATTTCAGGCGGCGGAGGCGGCCGGAGCGCTCGTCGCGCTCGTGGTCGGCGCCGAATGGCCGGCGCTCAGGATCAAGCACCTCGCCAGTCGCGAGGAAATGATCATCGACGAAGGCTCGGTGGCGGCCAAGCTGCGCAGGCTGCTGGCGCCGGACTCCTGATTCACGGACGATTTTCGTATGAACCAATGGCAACTCGGATCCCGGACTGGCTGGGAAAACCTCGAGCGGATCGAGACCGCCGAACCGGCGCCTGGTCCGGGCGAGGTGCTGGTGGCGATGCGGGCGGCGAGTTTGAACTACCGCGATCTGCTCATGGCGACGCTGTCCGAGCGCCATCTGCCCGGCCGCGTGCCGTTGTCCGATGGAGCGGGTGAAGTGGTGGCGGTGGGTTCCGGCGTGACGCGCTGGCGGATCGGCGATCGCGTGGCCGGTCTGTTTTTCCGCGACTGGCAGCGCGGCAGGTTCGAGATGCGCTATCACGGGGCGGCGCTCGGCGGCTCGGTGGACGGGGTGCTGCGCGAGCGCGCGGTTTTTCCCGAGCACGGCCTGGCGCGGATACCGGAAGGGTATTCGTTTGCGGAGGCGGCCACGCTGCCCTGCGCCGCGCTGACCGCGTGGTCGGCATTGTTCGAGCGCGGCGGCTTGCAGGCCGGGCAGTCGGTGCTTGTGCTCGGCACGGGTGGCGTGTCGATGTGGGGGCTTCAATTGGCAACCGCGGCCGGAGCGCGCGTCTGCGTAACATCGTCGAGCGCGGCGAAACTCAAGCGGGCCGGGGAGCTGGGCGCGGCTTATGGCATCGATTACAAGACTGTGCCCGACTGGGACGACGAGGTGCGGGCGTGGACGAACGGGCGTGGCGTCGACCACGTGCTCGAGGTCGGCGGACCGGGCACCTTGGGAAAGTCGTTGAACACTCTGACCGGCGGCGGGCATCTCGCGATGATCGGCGTGCTGACCGGTTTCGGCGCGCCCGGGGCATCGCTGTTCCCGGTGGTGAGCCTGAACGCCACCATCAGCGGCATCTACGTCGGCCACGCGGAAAGTTTCGCCGCCATGACAGCGTTCATCGAGCGGCACGGGATCCGCCCGGTCATCGACAGCGTCTTTCCCTTCGATGCCGCGCGCGACGCGTATGCCTGCCTCGCCGCCGCGGGGCATTTCGGGAAAATTGTGATCCACATGACCGAGACATGAAAAAATTCGACGATCCGAACGAGATGATCATCGCGCCGAGCGTGCTCGCGGCGGACTGGAGCCGGCTGGCCGAGGAAACGGCACGCGCGATCCGCAGCGGGGCGGACTGGCTGCATCTCGACGTGATGGACGGGCACTTCGTGGACAACATCTCGTTCGGCCCGCAGTTCGTGCGCACACTGACGAGCACGAACGACTTTTTCTACGACGTGCACCTCATGATCGAGCGGCCCGACCATTACCTGGACCGCTTCATCAAGGCGGGGGCGGACAACCTCACGGTGCACGTGGAGGCCGATCACGACGTGGGCGAAACATTGCGGCGCATCCGGGCCGCCGGGGTGAAAGCGGGGCTGGCACTGCGGCCGGAAACCGACTTCTCGCGCGTCGAGCCATTTCTGGACCGGATCGATCTGTTGCTGGTGATGACGGTGGTGCCGGGATTCGGCGGGCAGGCATTCATGATGGAAACACTGCCCAGCCTGACGGCGGCGCGCCGGATCCGCGAGGCGCGCGGGCTGCGCTTTCATCTGGAAGTCGACGGCGGCGTCTACGAGGACACCGCCCGAACGGCGCGCGAGCACGGCGCGAACGTATTCGTCGCGGGCACCGCGCTCTTCGGCGCCAATGACATGGCGGCGGCCGTGCGCGCGCTGCGCGGGTGAGCGGGTGAGCGGGTGAGCGGGCGGGGCGGCCCGGCGGACGTGTGGGGTGGAGCCGGGAGAAGGGCCGGGCGCGGAAGCGGGCCGATGCCCGTCAGGTGGCGAGCAACTGCCACGCGAGCACGGCCGCGAGCAGGACGAGCACGATGACGCCGACCATGTACCAGGTGCGCCCGGATCGTCCTTTGCTGTAGCGCCGCGACCGGCGTTGGTGGTGATGCGGCTGGTGCTCGTGCGGCTGGTCCGGATCCGGCCGGTCTGGCCGACGATACGACTCGGTCGATTGCCGCGCCAGAAAGGCGGGCTTGTCGGTGGACTTTTCCTTCAGTTGGTCCCAGCGGCTGCTCTTGTCGGCCATGGCGATGAGAATGCATTCCCCGGCGGGCGGGGGGAAGCAAAAAATTCAGGTGCCCAGGACCGGGTCGTCCGGGTCTTCCGGGTCATCGGAGTCGTCATCCTGGGTGCGCCGCTGGCTGCGCTCCTGCATGGCGCGGAGGAGGCCTGACTCGTCGGCCACGTGATCCCAGACTTTCCGGCTGACGTAAATAGGGGCTTTGACGCGCAGGGCGAGGGCCAGGCAATCGCTTGGGCGGGCGTCGATTTCCATGATCTTGCGCTGGTGCAGTTCGTTGTCGGCGACGAGGATCAACCGCGCGAAGAAGATATTGTCGTTGAAGTCGTTGATGACGATGCGTTCGAGGCGCGCGTCGTAGGCGGCGAGGATGCTGACGATGAGGTCGTGGGTGAGCGGGCGCTCCTTGGGCACGCCGTGCATGGCCATGACGACCGCCATGCCGACCATCTGGTCGATATAAAAGACGAACACCTTCTCGTCATTGCCGAGAAAGATGGCGCAGCCGCCGCCAGCGGGGACGACGGCCTTGACTTCGACATGGACGACGGGCTGGGACATGCGGCGGCGCGATCGGCCGTGGGCCACCGTTACCGCCGGTTCAGGCCAAGGGCAAGGTAATGGCGGGAAACGGCGACGTATTTTTCGGCCCAGGTTTTCACGGCGGCCTGTTCGTCCAGGGAGAGTGTGCGGCGCACTTTGGCCGGGGCGCCGACGACGAGCGAGCCCGGCGGGATTCTGGTGCCACCCGTGACCAGGGCGCCGGCGCCGATGATAGAGCGGGCGCCGATTTCCGCGCCGTCGAGGATGATGGCGCCCATGCCGACGAGCACTTCGTCGTCGATGGTACAGGCGTGAACAATGGCTTTGTGGCCGACGGTGACGAGTTCGCCGATGAGCGCGGGGAAGTCGTCGGCGAGGTGGATCACGGCGCCGTCCTGGATGTTGCTGCGCGGGCCGACGACGATGCGGTTGATGTCGCCGCGGACGACGGCCTGGTACCAGACGCTGGACTGGTCGCCGAGCGTCACGTCACCGAGGATGTCCGCGCTGGGCGCGATGAAGGCGCTGGCCGGGATGCGCGGTGAGCGCAGGAGGAAAGCGGGCGGTTCGGCCGGCGGATTCATGAGGTTCATGGCGCGAATGTGGCAAAAATCCCCTTGTCCTCACTCGAATTCTCAAAACGCGCATTGACAATTTCGCACGATCTCCTAAAAACGCGGCCCAACTCAAAAGCTAAACCTCTATAACCATCCATTCCACCATGAATAAAGCCGAATTGACTGAAGCCGTTCTCAAGAATCTGGGCAAGGAGACAACCAAGAAGGCGGCGGGGGATGCACTGGATGCGGTGATCAGCGCGATTGCCGCGGGGATCAAGAAGGACAAGGTGGTGCAGATTATCGGGTTCGGCACGTTCAAGGTGAGCCAGCGTGCCGCGCGCAAGGGGCGCAACCCGAAGACCGGCGAAACGATCAAGATCAAGGCATCGAAGAGCGTGCGCTTTTCCGCCTCCAGCGCGTTGAAAGCGAAACTGTAAGTCGCGCGGCGCCGCGGCATGGATGAAGGCGGCCGATGGGGGCCGCCGATGAGGCGGAGCGGTGGCAGGCTGGCCGTCGGCTGCTCGTACGGCCTCTTTTTAAATGGCTCTGTCTCTTCGGTGACTTCCGCGCTTGTCGCGATGCGGCGGCGAGACGAGCGGGAGACGGGAAGGCCCTGCGGGCTGTTTCTCAGCCGGTGACCGCCTGGAGTTGTTGGAGCAGGGAAGCGCGGGCCGCGGCGATGCCTTTGCAGGCGGCGACGTCTTCGGGCATGGTGCGCAGGGCTTCGGCGAGTCGGCGTGTGACCTCGGGGAACGGGAGGATCTGCGCGAGGCAGACGCGGCCGACTCGGATGCCGAAGAGGATATCGCGCGAGGCCGGGAGGCGCGCGAGCAGTTGTTCCTCGTATCGGAGTCAGGTGGCGGTGAGCCGGGTCTCGGCCGAGAGGGGCCTGAGGTGGCGGGACGGATGGTGATCGAGGGCGGAATCCGCGGAGAGGCCCCAATTGTCACGGCGCCAGACGGCGCCCGGTTTGAGGCGCTCGAGGAAAACGTGGATCTGGCGGCCGAGCGCGGCGGCCGTCACATGGGTTTCATCGAGCCACTGGCGGACGATGAGGCTTGGGGCGAGCGCGATGTCCCGGCGGGTGAAGCGGGATCAGGCGATGAATTTCAGAGCGGCCTCGGGGGAAGTGCCGTCGTGAACCACGGCCATGAGCGCCCTGGTGATGCCGGTCGGGTTCGGGTGCTGGATGACGTTGCGGCCGTAGACGATGCCGGCCACGCCCTGGTCCATCAGCGCCTTGGTGCGCTTGAGGATTTCCTCGTCGCTGACCCGGCCGCCGCCGCGGACGAGGACCGGGATGCCGCAGGCGACTTCGACCACTTTGTGATAGACGGACACATCGTCGGTGGGGTCGGCCTTGATGATGTCGGCGCCGAGTTCGACCGCCTGGCGGACGAGCGGCATGATTCTGGATTCGTCGCCGTCGACCATGTATCCGCCGGCTTTTTCGTTCGGCTGGAAGACGAGCGGCTCGACCATCATCGGCATGCGATAGCGATCGCATTCGACCTTGAGGCGGCAGATGTTTTCGACGCAATGGTCGTGCACGATCGAGGCGCCCGGGATCTGGAAGAGGTTGACGCAGACGCAGGCGGCGTCGTGCTGGACGGCCTGGAGGGCGGCGTCCTCGATCATGCGGCTGAACGGGGTGGCGGGAAGGGATTTCCCGTAGATGTTGGCGACGTCGGTGCGCAGGACGAGGGACGGTTTGTGGCGGCCGGGGATCTGCTGGAGGAGGCGCGCCTGGCCGGTGGTCAACTGAATGGCATCGGGTCCGGCTTCGACCACGGTGCGCACGGCGGCGGCGAGGTTTTCGATACCGGGCAGGAAGACGTGTTCGTTGAAGAAGCCATGGTCGATGGCGACATCGAAGCATTTGCCATCGGCGCCGAAGAGACGGTTGAAGCGGGATAGTTGAGACATGGAGCGGGGATTCAAGCGGTGGCGTGATACGTCTGCAAGTAATCGCGGAGCGCTTCCGGCCACGGGCGCGGCGTCCGACCGAGGAGGCGCGTGAGAGCGTCGTGGCTCATCGCGGTGTGGACCGGACGAGGGGCCTTGAAAACGGTGATGTCCGCCAGCGAGGTCGGCCGGATTCGGGTTTCGCGAAGCGGGATGCCCGCGGCGGCGGCGAGTTCGAGCGTGGTCTGCGCATAAGAATGCCACGAGGCCGGTTCGCCGCTCTGACAGAAATTGACGATGCCGCCGAACGAGCGCAGCGGACCATCGACAAACGCTTCGACCCAGGAGCAGAGGTCGAGGGCGCTGGTCGGCACGGAGAATTTGTCCGCCACCGCCTCCAGTGGTTCGCCGTTTCGCGCGCGGGCGAGGATCTGGTCGGGAAACGACGGGCGATCGGGACCGAATACCCAACTGACCCGGGCGACCAGCGCCGATCCCGAAGTGGCCTCCAGCACATGGCGATCCGCCTCCGCCTTCGTGCGTGCGTAGACGCTCAGCGGAGCGGGGGTCTCCGATTCGAGGCGCCGTCCGGGGCGCGTTCCGTCGTACACGTAGTCGGTGCTGAAGTGGATCAATCGCGCGCCACGTCGGGCGCACAGCGAGGCGACAAGCGTCGGGCCCTCGACGTTTGCTGCCTGCGCCACCTCGGGATGGGCCTCCGCGTAGTCGAGATTCGTGATCGCGGCCGGCAAGAGGAGCGTGTCAAAAGCCAGCGGCGCGAGCCGGTCGCGGATGATGTCCGGCCGCGTGAGGTCCAGCGCCGAGCGGTCGAACGCAACAACGGCATGCCCGGCCAGCCGGAAATGGCGGGCAAGAGCACCGCCCACCCGCCCCCCCGATCCTATGATCACAATGCGCATCCACCGGAAGTGCCGCGCTTGGGGCGAGGTGTCAATGGGCGGTCACGGGGGCTGCCGCCAGAACGCGAGGCCGGTGAAGTGGGCCGTGATGGCGGCGATGATCATGGCGAGGAGGACGATCATGATGAAGAGGCGCCCCCAGCCCGGGCCGCGGTCGAAGTGGGCGGCGGATGAGAAATCGATGCGGTGACCTTCGAAGGGGACGGCCGGATCGAGCAATGGATCCGGCAGTGGCACGCCGAAGAGGGCGCCAATCGGCGGGGCCTCGTTTTCGGGATCGAGGGTATCGTCGGTTGATGTGAAGGACGCGGGCGGGGGTGCGAAGGAATGTTCGGTGGCGAAGCCGAGCAGGACTTCGGCGAACCCGGCTTCCGGTTCGTCGGGAGCCGGCGCGCCATTTGTGAGCCAGCCGGCTTCCGGGTCGGGTTGGAGGAAGCCGATGGAGCCGGAAGGCGCGCCTTCGTGTGCAGACGGAGGATCAGCGGGTGAGGAGGGGGGCGGGGCGCCGGTGTCCGTGGGGCGGGGTGCCGCAGGGTGATTCGGCCGGGAGGTCGATGGCCGGGAGGGAGAGCGGCGGCGGCGTTTTTTGGGCGCCTGTTCTGGTTTGGAGACGCGGGCGGGAGCGGGCGATTCGGCAGATTTGGTCGAGGCGGGGGCGGTGGCGGGTGCGGTGGCGGGCCGAGGTGGCGCGGATTGTGGATGTTTCGGGATCAGCGGGGCGAGGGCGTCGAGGAAGGCGCGCCGGGATGGCTGGCCGGATTGCTCAAGCGCGCCGGTGATCAATGGAGTGAGGTCGGCCGGCACACCGGCGAGTCCGCCGCACAGCCAGGCGAAGAGGGCGGCGCAATCGGCGGCGGAAGGGGAGCCGAGGCCGGCTGGTGAGCCCGTGGGAGGATCCGAAGCATGGCGGGGCGGGCAGGGATCGAGGAGGCGTTCGCGAAGGAAACGGTTGGGTTGAGCGAGGTGGACGGCGGTTGGGTGGACCCGCATTTTGAGGTGGAAGGGCGGCCAGGAGGTTGCCGGTTGCGCGGCGATCTGATCGTCGCCGGGTGGCGTGGGACCGGTGAAGTCGAGAAAGATCTCGTGAGGACACAGGGCGGCGGGAGCGAGGCCGAGGCTTTCCAGCGCCTGCGCTGCGGTGTCAAATGCCCGCATGAGGAAGGCGGCTTCCGATGGAGTCATGGCTGGGCGCAGACGCCGCACGCCGGCGAGCGAGAAGCGGGGAGCGGTTTCCTCGAGGAACCAGGCGGGATCGTCGATGGCCGGCAATTCGAGGATCGTGAGTGCGTGCGGGGTGGCGTGGGAGCGCAGCCGCTCGGCGGCGTGGCGGATCTGGGCGATGTACTGCGGGGCGAGCAGGCGGGCAGGCGGGAGGAGTTGCACGGTCACGGGGCGCGTGCCGACGAACGCGCGTTGAGCATAGGGATACGCGGCGTCGAAACCGGAGCGTTCCAGGCGCAGACGCTCTCCGATTTCCGCGGCGAGCCCGG
>CAZYHO010000151.1:0-9988 GCA_964647495.1 uncultured Akkermansia sp.
AAGGCTGCGCGTTCCGCCTGAAGGCGGGACTCCAACGCAACGGTTTTCCGCACAGCATTTCAGTTGGAGTACCGGCGGGAAGCCGGAACCTCAGGCCGAGCCGCGGAGCCTTGCGCGGAAGACCACTCCGCACCGCTCTCGGCTCAGGGCCAACGATTCCGCCTAAAGGCGGGACTCCACAATCCGCAGCGGCGACCAAGGGCTGCTGGAAAAGCCGTCCGAGGCAGACGGCGTCTGGAAAAGCGCTCAACTGGGCATGGCATTCGGCCTGGATGAAGCGGGCAAGCTGTGGGTGCGGCGTCCGGACGGGAGGTTGATGGAAACACAGCGGGAGATCGCGCGGCGAGCGGAGGCGGAATCACAGAAAGCGGCCCGGTTGGCGGCGCGCCTGCGGGAATTGGGAATCGACCCGGACACGGTTTGAATAAAATGTGGGCTCCGTGTGAGCCCCTGTGGCCCCCCACCCTCGGGGCCGTGCCTCATCCCGGCGACCTGAGATCGTTTTCCGTGAGGCGATAGCTCATCACAGGCTCTCCATTCTTGTTGATGAACGTGGCGTGGAACTCGGCGGGAGTGACGGTGCTGTCCGCGTCCACGCGCAGGAAAATGTTCGGCTCGACCGCGCTGCGGACGAGGTCGGGATTGTAGACGTTGAGCGAGGGGATCGTGCCGCTGTGCACCGGCGAGGCGATGAACTGCACCATCTCGTAGCCCACAGTTCTGGTCGTCTTGTAGCGCAGCACGCGGCTGGCGTGAATGTCACCGCCGACGAGAATGACGCCGGAAATGCGGTTCTTGCCGATGAATTCCTGGATGGCGAGCAGCTCGTGCTTGTAGGTGCCCCAATCGTCGGACTCGAAGTTTTCCTTGTCATCCCAGATCACACCGCAGGCCAGCAGCTTGAAGGGGGCGGTGGAGGCGAGCAGCCCTTTTTGCAGCCATGCCCATTGTTTCGCGCCCAGCATGGTGGGCCGATGCGTGCCGGCGAAGGACGGCTCCGTCATCGAGTACCAGCGCGTGTCGAGCATGAAGGCCTCCACCGGACCACGGCGAAAGCTCGTGTAGATGCCGCCGTTGCCATCGCCATATTCCATCTGCGGGCGATAGCGGCTGAAAACGAGACGGGTGTTCTCCTTGCCCGCCGCAAGACCGGAGGCGTCGTTCCCCGCGAAGTCATGGTCATCCCAGGTCCACCAACACGGCCGCGAGCGCAGCAACGACTGATACTCCGCCACAGCGGCGAACTCGCGATGCCGCTTCGTTTGTTCCGCCAGCTCGGTGCTGTCGATGTATGGCGTGTCGCCGATCAGCATGACCGCGTCGACATTCTCCGCGGCCATGCGGTTCCACACCTCGCGACTGCCCGCGTCCTCCTTCGCGCAGGAGCTGATCGCCAGCCGCACCCTGGCGGGCGTGTCCGCCATCGAAGCCGTGGTCAAGACCTGCCCGGCATGGGCGGCGATCTCCTTTCCCTCGCGCAGAATGCGGTAACGGTATCTCGTGGCGGGCTCCAGGCCCTCGACGCGCCAGTGCAGGCACAGATCGTTCCGCTCCTCCGCCCTCTCCTTCAAAACCCGCGGCGCGCCGCCCGCCTCCGGCGTCACCTCGAGCGCAAACTCACCCTCCGCCTCGGCACGCATCCAGACCATCGCCGAATCCGAATCCGAATGCCCCAGAATCGGGCCGAGATTGGGACCGGGAGCCGGATCCGCCGACGCTCCCTGCGCCAGAAGCGGCTCCGTCAACGCCACAGTGCCAAGCGCCACGGCTCCGGTGATGAAATCCCTCCGAGGCAACGATGCATTGGACGCGGCGGAAAACGGCATGGTCGAAAGAGTTGGCATGTTCGGCTACCCCATAGCCGGAACCGCCACCTCGGAAAAGGGAATTTGAGAGCCGGCGACAGGATCGGACGATCCATAATGCGACGATCAGCGAAACACGGTGCGAGACGCACGATGTATCCGGCGAGACGCCGGATACGGCGGGCGGGACGCGCCGCCCTACCCGAGAACCACATCATGCTGCGCTGCTATCGCTCTCCAGGAAATCGGCAACCAGCACACGGGGCTGACCCCGTACATGGACGGCGACCCACGGCTATGACCGGCCATCCCTCCGGGATGGGAACATTTGACTTTTAATGTGTTGTGCGTCGAATCGATCCGTTCCAAGGCCGGTCGTTGTCTTTGTGACCGGAATTGTGCCGCATCATTCATGTGTACGCACCGGGCCACCACCCCATCGCCCGCTTTGTCCGTAGGGGCATCCCGTTGGAAAGCCGGGTTCGACGAAGCCGCGCACTTCAGCAGCCTCACCACTCACTCGTCGGGCGTGACGCCGAGCACGATGTCGAAAGTGGCCACCAGCTCGCCGTGTTTGGCGCCTTTCATCGCGGCGAAATCGAGGGTCACCAGATCTTTCTTTTCCCCGAGCCCGCGCCAGATGGAATCATTCTCGTTCTGCGGATGCCCCTTGATGTAGCACTGGCTGGTCCACTTCGGGCGGCCGCGCAGTTTGACGGCGGTGTGGATGTGCGGCGTGCGGCCGGTGTACGGCACCGGCTTGATCGTCCGGAACACGTACTCGCCGGTGGCCCCGGTCACGAACCGCCCGAACCCCTGGAAACCGGCATCCCGCTTCGCCTTGTCACCGCCGGTGCCGCTGTGCAGGTACACGCCTGCGGAGTCGCACTGCCAGATTTCCACCACGGCATCCCGGATCGGATCGCCGGCCGGATTGAGCACGCGCCCGTTGAGATAGGTGACCTCGCCGATCGCCTGCTGGTCCGCGTCGTTGATGCGCAGCAGGTCGTTGTCGGTGTCGAGTGGCAGTTTGTCCGGATAAAACGGTCCTTCGGTCTGCGGCGGCGTGAGAGGAAGCCCATCGGCGAGCGCGGACGGCAGGGCGGCCAGCGTGGCCCCGATGCCGAAGGTCCGGAGAAACGCCCGGCGGTCGGTGAAGAGAAGCGAATAGTCAGGGTGGCGGCGAAACAACAGGTTCATGGCAGTGTGGGGTTCTTGTGATGGGGCGGATCGAACAATTCGCCCCAGTTCACCACGTTCGCGGCCGGTTGTAAAGAGGCGGTGTTCGATCACGGAACGACGAACTCCTTCCGGAGCGTGCCGATGAGCGGGAGATTCCGGTAGTGGCCGTGCGAGTCGAGGCCGTATCCGACGACGAATTCATCGTCGATCTGGAATCCGACGTAATCGGGCTGGATATCGACCTCGCGGGGCCTGCGTTTTTCGAGGAGGACGCAGAGGCGGATGCTGGCGGGCTGGCATTCCTCCTCGATGCGTCGGCGGATGGTGGCCAGGGTCAGGCCGGAGTCGAGGATATCGTCGAGGAGGAGGACGTGGCGGCCACGGACCTCGGGGAGGGAGGGTTGTTGAAACGTGACGGTGCCCGAGGAGGCGGAAGCGCCGTGGTAGCTGGTGACGCAGAGGCTGTCGAGCTGGATCGGCAGGTTGATGCGGCGGAGGAGGTCGGCGGCGAAGAAGATGCCGCCGTGAAGGACCGGAACGACCGTGAGATCTTTGCCGGCGTAGTCGCGCGTGAGCTGCCGGCCGAGTTCGTCGAGGCGGCTGAGGATGGTCGTCTCGTGGAAGAGGATGGTATCGAGATGCGGGTGCATTTTTCCGCCGGTCGTCTACGGTCGGAGCGCGGTTTGCACAAGCCGCAAAGCGCGCCATGCCCGATGTTTCCGCCACACATCCGTTGACGCCCGAGGCGCTGGCCGCGCTGCGGGTCGAGTACTCGATGAACGAACTGGACGAACGGCTTGTCCGGCCGGATCCGCTCGATCAATTCGGGATCTGGCTGGCGGAGGCGAAGGCCGCGGAGATCACCGAACCGAACGCCATGGTGCTGGCGACGGTCTCGGCGGACGGCCGGCCGTCCACGCGCACGGTGCTGCTGAAAGGGCTGGACGGCGGCGGGCTGACATTCTTCACGAACTACCGGAGCGTCAAGGCGGGCGACATCGAGGCGAACCCGCGCGTGTCCGCCACCTTCCTCTGGGCCGGGCTGCAACGGCAGGTGCATGTGCATGGCCGGGCCGGGAAAACGTCGTTCGCGGACTCCGAGACCTATTTCCAGACGCGCCCGTACCTCAGCCAGCTCGGGGCGCACGCCTCGCCGCAGAGCGCCGTGCTGCCGAGCCGCGCGTGGCTGGAGGCGCGCTTCGCCGAACTGGAACAGCAGTTCCCCGAGGGCCGGGTGCCGGTGCCCGCGCACTGGGGCGGCTTCCGCATCACACCCGACATGATCGAATTCTGGCAGGGGCGCCACAGCCGGCTGCACGACCGCGTGCGCTACACGCGCGATCCGGAGGCGGCGGGCGGCTGGAGGATCGAGCGGCTCTCGCCGTGACAGCGTGGCCGTGTCAGCACGGCCGTGGCCGCGGCGCGCGCCTCACTGCGCGATGAATGCCTCCATCGACTCGCGGGTGATGAGGAATTTTTGGCCGCAGCGCGGGCAGCGCATCCGCAGCGCCGGCTCCTCGCCAAAGAGGCCGTCGGGATCGCTCGTCATCACCGGGCGCAGCGCCGCCATCATGCGGACCTGCGTGCAGCCGCAGTGCCAGCGGTACGTGCGCGTCTCGAGCAGGCTGAGCTGCTCGGTGCTGTCGAGCGCCCGGATCGTCTCGTCGTCGAGGGCGTCGATCCACCGCAGATCGCAATCCGGCTGGGCGGAAACCATGACGAAGTCCTCCTCGCCGTGGGCGAAATACCGGACCGGGCGCTGTTCGCTCTGCTTGTAATAGTGTTCCGCGGCCCGGAACGGCTGAACACCGCTGAACTCCACGCTGCTCCGGCGCACCGGCTGGCCATCGCGCGTCTGGTCGCAGAAAAACAAATTGCGGCCGACATCCTTCACGTTCTCGGTGAAAAGCTGCCCGATAACGGTGCCCGCCGCGTTGTCTCCGGTGACGAAGAGGTTCAGCCGCGGTTGCTGAAAATGGATGGTCCAGGCGGCGGCTTCATTCCATGGCCGCGAGGCACAGTGCAGCGTGAGGGCCGCCAGCGCCTCCTTGAACATGCCATCGTGAAAGGGCGCGTGCTGCACACCCAGCGTACCCTGATGCAGGTAATAATCGACGTACAACGACTCGAAATCGGCGCGCGCCACAAGCGCATTTCGTCCGCGCACGAAATACGTGCGCACCTCAAGGCGCGCCGCACTCTCGTCGGCCGGCAGCAATGGGGTCGGATCCTGGCTCATGGATGCCCGGACAATCCACCAAGGTCGGCATACGCGAAACCGGAAAACTTCTGCGGCTGGAGGGCGGACCGCCAACGAAACGAATGCGCCGCGACATTGAACCGTCAATGGTTCCGGATGTCCGCGGTTCCTCAGGCCTCCGGCAATTCCAGCGCGGCGATCGCTTGCATGACCTGGTTGCTGAGGCGCGTGTAGCCGTCGCGGTCTCTGGCAGCACGTTCTTCCGCGCTGAAGACGACCGGGTGGCCGACGACGAGGCGGACGCGGCCAGGGCGCGGCAGCGTGGTGCCACGAGGCATGGCTTCGTGGGCGCCGAAGAGCCGCAGCGGCTGGACGGGCACTCCGGTTTTGGCGATGACCAGGCCGACGCCGGGTTCTCCGGCTTGCGGGGCGCCGTCCCAACTGCGCGATCCCTCGGGAAACAGGAGCACGCGCTCGCCTTTCTGGAGCAACCGGATGATGTTTTTCAGGCCGGTCATGTCAGGCTGCTCCTGGTCAACCGGGATGACATTCAGGCGCGGGTAGAGCCAGGCGCCGAATCCGCGGAAGAGCGACTTGCGGGCCAGAAACCAGATCGGTTTCCGGTAGGCGATCCCGACCATCGGCGGGTCAACGAAACTCACATGGTTGCACACGATGAGAGCCGGGCCGTCCTCGATGAGGCGCTCCGGGTGGATGACCTTGTGATCGAACCACACGTGCGCGATCGACCGGGCGAGCGTGTGGCAGACGCGATAAGTGGGAGACATGGCGGCGGCGGCGGAAATCAGGCTCCAATGACGTGTGTGGCGGACAGCGGGCGGCGGTGCGGGCGGCTCAAACCACCAGTCCCTTGGCGCGCAAGTCGGCGACGATGAGGTCGACGACCTTGGCGGCGGAAAGATCGGTGGAATCGACAACGAGGGCGCCTTCGGCACGGCGCAACGGGGAATGTTCGCGGGTTGTGTCCTGGCGGTCACGTTCGGCCACGGCGTCGCTGAGCCCCTGGGCGGCGCGGCGGCGGGCGCGGACTTCGGCCGAGGCATCGACGAAGTATTTGTACGGTGTTTCGGGAAAGATGGACGACCCGATGTCGCGGCCTTCGATGACGATGTTGGCCATTTCAGCGTAGCGGCGCTGGAGCGGGTAAAGCGCGGCGCGCACCCTGGCGTGACCGGCCACGGCCGAAACCGCGGCGTTGATCTCGGGCGTGTTCAGCCCGCCGGGCTCGGCGCCATCGATCTCGATCGTGCCCGCCCCATCTCGCGATCCGCAGGCGAGGCGCAGCCTGCCGAGCAGCGCGTCGACCGCCGCCGCGTCGCCCGGCTCCACCCCGGCGTCGAGCGCGGCGCGCGTCACGGCGCGGTACAGCAGCCCCGAATTCACGTGCACAAACCCGAGCCGCCGCGCCAGATCACGGGAGACCGTGCTTTTTCCCGAGGCGGCCGGTCCGTCGATCGCGATGGCGATGCCGCGCGACGGCTGGTCGAGTTTGACCACAAGATCCGGGCGCGACACCACGGGGGCGGGAGTGGTGGGCCGGGGACGCGGCGGCTCGCCGGCTTCATCCCATTCAAAGCGCGCCAGTTCCCGCGCGAATCCAGGGTAACTTGTCTCGATGCATTCGACGCCGGCGACGCGCGTTTCGCCGTCGGCGAAAAGCCCGGCGATGGCGCCCGCCATGGCGATCCGGTGGTCGCCGAACGTCGGCAGCGGGTCGCGCGGCGCACGGAGCAGCGCCGACCCGTCGATCTCCATGCCGTCGTCGCGTTCGCGCACGGTGACGCCCATGGCGCGCAGATTGCCGGCGACGGCGGCGATGCGGTCCGTCTCCTTGACGCGGAGTTCGCGGGCGTCGCGGATGATGGTCGTGCCTTGGGCGAGCGCCGCGGCGACGGCGAGGACGGGCAGTTCGTCGATGACGTTCGGAATTTCCGCGCCGGCGATCGTCGTCGCGCGCAGGCCGGCGCCGCGCACGATCAGGCGGCCGGCGGGTTCACCCGGGCCTTTGGTTTCGACGATTTCCTGGATGTGCGCGCCCA
Source organism: uncultured Akkermansia sp. (assembly GCA_964647495.1). Classification (GTDB taxonomy): domain Bacteria; phylum Verrucomicrobiota; class Verrucomicrobiia; order Verrucomicrobiales; family V1-33; genus CAJBME01. The sequence goes on from CAZYHO010000151.1 coordinate 7,248, forward strand.
TGCGGACGAGCACCCTCAGGATGCCGGTGCGCGTCGGATTGAGGCCGGCGTTGACGATTTGCAGCTCGCTTCCGGGTTGTGCGGCCGCGGCCACGAGCCAGAACGCCGCGCTGGAAATGTCGCCGGGCACGGTGAACGCGCGGGCGGCCGGGCGCTGGCCGCCGTGCAGGATGATGTCGTGCCCGTCGCGCCGCAGGGCGATGCCGAACGCCTCGAACATGCGCTCGGTGTGGTCGCGGGTCGGCACGGGTTCGGTGACGATCGTTTTCCCCTCGCAGAAGAGCCCGGCAAACAACACGGCGCTCTTGACCTGCGCGCTGGCGACCGGCAGCCGGTAGTGGATCGGGCGGAGCGGGCCGCCATCGATGACGAGCGGCGGCAAACCGTTCTCGCCCCGGCCGACGATTTTCGCGCCCATCAGCGTCAGCGGATCGATGACGCGTTTCATCGGGCGCCGCGAAAGCGAGGCATCGCCGATGAGTTCCGAACGGAACGGCTGCGCGGCCAGCAGCCCGCTCATCAAACGGATCGTTGTCCCCGAATTCCCGCAATCGAGCGGTCCCGCCGGCGCCCGCAGCCCGCCCCTGGAACCGTGGACCGTGACGGTGATGACACCGGGAGCCGCCGGGGCATCGGGATCCGGCTCGCTGGCGGTTTCGATGCGTACGCCCATCGCCTGAAACGCCTTCATCGTGGCCAAGCAGTCTTCGCTGGCGAGGAAGCCATCGATGCGGCTCACGCCGTCGGCGAGCGAGGCGATCATGATCGAGCGGTGCGAAATGCTCTTGTCGCCAGGCACGGCTACGGTGCAGGCGATGGGTTTGGCGGGACGGACGCGGAGTTCAGCCATGAGTCGGGGATGCGTGGACGGCGAGCGCCTGATCGCGAAGCGACTTCGCCTCGGCGAGGAACTGCCTCAGTCGCTCATCGTCCGCGCGCCGGATAAAATCAAGCGCCTCACCCAGCCGCGCGACCAGCTCCGCGAGCGGCGGCTCGAGGGCGGCGCGGTTTTCCATGAGGATCTCGGTCCACAGCGCGGGATCGCCCGATGCCACACGGGTCGTATCCCGAAATCCGCGGCCGGCCAGCGCTCCGGATTCCACGGCGCCGCGCAACATCGCCAGAGCCAGCGCGGAGGCAGCGACGTGCGGCACATGGCTGACACGCGCGACCGCCGCATCGTGCTGCGCAGGTGTCATGGTGAACAGGTGGCAGCCGAGACGCTCCCAGAAAGCGCGCAGGCGCGGCAGGCCGGCGGCCTGGGGTGTCAGGATGCAGGCCGCGCCCTGAAACAAGTCGTCGCGGGCCGCATCGAATCCCGCGGTCTCGGCGCCCGCCATCGGATGGCTCCCGATGAACGTCAGTCCGGCGGCGTCGAAAACCGGCGCCACCTTCTCTGCCACATATCCTTTCACGCTGCCCACGTCCGTGATGAGCGCGCCGGGCGCCAGCGCGTCGCGGCAGGCGACAATCTGTCGCGCGAGATCCGGCATCACTCCGACCGGAGTGGCGAGCACCACGAGATCCGCTCCCTCGACCACCGCCGCCACGGCGTCGGATGCCACATCCGCCCATCCGCGCGAAACCACCTGGTCCGCCGCGGCACGCCTCCGTGCCCAGACACGGATTTCGCCAGCGGCACCTGTGCGGCGCGCCGCCCCGGCCAGCGACCCGCCGAGCAGGCCGGGCCCGAGAATGGCGAGGCGGGTGGCCGGCGGATCCATCATGATACGTCAGCGGCCGAAGGTGCGGCGGTGAACGGCGCGGGACAGGCGCCGGACCCACCCTGAACGACCAGACGGCCAGATGGGGCGGCCGCCGTCACGGCGCCGCCACGCAAATCCGCGGCGTTCTCGATCACGGTACGCGGAAGATTTTCTTTGTGTGCGGACAGCGGACTTCCGTGCCGGAGGGCATGCCGCTCACGTCAACAGGAGCGTTATTAAAGGGGCTGTACACGATTCCGTCCCGTCCCGGAACCGGGACCGCGTACGGAATGTCCGCGGCCACTGAAGGCTTCGGTTTCGGAGCGGGAGCCGGTGAGGACGCTTCGGGAGCAGGGTCGCTTTGGCGCGGCGGCACCTCGCTCACTTCCACCTCATCCGCTACGTCGGACCCGCTGCCGGCACCGTCGGAACGCCCCGACGCCCCGGAATCACTCGATGCGGTGTACCGCGGCTTGCGCTCGTCGAGATACTTCGTCTCGCCACGGGATTGCGGCGCGCTCGGCGGCGCGGTCTCGGTGGCGCCGTACTTGTAGCGCGGTTGATCAGTGCCGCCGTAGCCGTAGCGCGGCGCCCGGTCCCGGAGGAATATGTTTCCGTCAGGCCAGGTATCGGTGGTGCACGAAACAAGCGCGCCGCCGGCAACAAAGGCCAGGAGCACGGTCGCGAGGCGGATTGGCTGGGTCATAGCGAGGAATTTCGACCATAATGCGCATTTCCGCCAGTGCAAACGGTCGCGGCACCGGGAACGGGAGACGGAGGGCGGTGGGCAGAGGCCAGAGGTCAGGACCAACGCAGTGGCGCACTCGGCTGCGCGTTTCCGCCTGAAGGCGGAATCGTCGGCCAGGCACGAAGGCGGTGCGAAACTTTTTTTCGCCCACGGCTGCGCGGCCTGGCCCGAGGTTCCGGGTTACCACTGGTACTTTCTGCATCAGGCATTCGCGTTTCCGTCCCGAGGGCTCTCCGAGAATCGGCGGTCCCCCATGGCCTCAGACTCGGGAACCGCTTGCGTGCCCG
>CAZYHO010000152.1:0-9958 GCA_964647495.1 uncultured Akkermansia sp.
ACCACAACGCCACCACCCCCGTCCACCCGGAGGTCCGCGCGGCGATGGCGCCGTATCTGGAGGACGCGTGGGGCAATCCCTCCAGTTCCTACCGCTTCGGATCGCAACTCAAGACCAGAATCGAAGCGGCCCGCGAGCAGGTGGCCAGCCTCCTCAATGCCCGCTTTCCACGCGAAATCCTCTTCACCAGCGGCGGCACGGAAAGCAACAACACCGCCCTGCACGCCGCCTTGTTTTCCCAGCCAGAGAAAAAGCACATTATCACCTCGCAGGTCGAACATTCCTCCGTGCTCAGCTACTGCCGGTTTCTGGAAAAACACCACGGTTGCCGCATCACCCGGCTGCCCGTGGACCGCGAAGGACTACTTTTGCTGGCCAATCTGGAAAACGCGCTCACCGAAGACACCGCCGTCGTCTCCCTCATGTGGGCCAACAACGAAACCGGCGTGCTCTTTCCCGTAGAGAAGATTGCTGCTCTCTGCCATGACCGCGGCGCTCTTTTCCATTGCGACGCCGTGCAGGCCGCGGGCAAGGTGCCCGTGGACGTCCAATCCCTGCCGGTCGATTACCTTTCCCTCACCGGCCACAAACTCGGCGCGCCCAAAGGCATCGGCGCGCTATACATCCACCGCCGCGCCCCGTTCGTTCCGCTCGTTCATGGCGGCCATCAGGAGCGTTCCCGCCGGGGCGGAACGGAAAACGTGCCCTTCATCATCGGTCTCGGTGTGGCTGCGCAAGCCGCCCGCAAAAAACTCCCTGCCTATGACGCCGCCGTTCGTCCCCTTCGTGACGCCCTGGAAAACGGCCTCCTCGCCGCCATCCCCCACACCGAACGCAACGGCGATCCGGAACAACGCCTCGCCAACACCACCAACCTTGCCGTTCACGGCATCGAATCCGAAGCCCTCCTGCTCCTCCTCGACCAAACCGGCCTCTGCGCCAGCAGCGGCTCCGCCTGCCTCGCCGATTCCCCCGACCCCTCCCACGTCATCGCCGCCATGAAGCCCGGCGACGCCGCGCGTCAGAGCGTGCGGTTTTCGCTTGGGCCCGACACCACCGCCAGCGACATCCAACGCGCGGTCGATCTCGTTCGCGAGTCGGCGCGTTCCCTTGCCTTTACCGCATGAGAAATTCGGATTCGCACATTCTTTATCTCATTGGCGGGCCGAACGGCGCCGGCAAAACGACCTTTGCCCGGCAGTTTCTCCCGGCGATCGGGGTTCTGGAATTTCTCAATGCCGACTCCATCGCCGCCGGGCTTTCGCCGCTCGACCCATCTGCGGCGGGCGCTCGCGCCGCACGTCTTCTGCTCCAACGCTGGCGGGAGTTGGTGGCGACGCGACAAACCTTCGCCTTCGAGTCCACACTCAGCGGGTTGACGTATGCGACGATGATCCGGCAAGCCAAGGCACAAGGCTATCATCTGCATCTTTGCTATCTCCATCTGGCCACGGTCCAACACTCCATCCGCCGTGTGCGTGAACGCGTGAAAAAAGGCGGCCACAATGTGCCGAGAGCCAATTTGGAACGTCGCTTTCTCCCCAGCCTGCGGAATTTTTTCGACCGCTACCTGCCATTGGCGGATCACGCCGTGCTCTACGACTCCACCTTGCAGCCCCCCGAGTTGGTGGCAGAATGGCATCAAGCGGAACGCAAGATCGTGCTTCCCAAATTATATGAACGCATCCTCAAACGTCGCGGCTAAAAAGGCAGACCACGAAGGCCAACGCTTCGTGGCCGCCGCGCAGGCCGCCATGCGCCGTGTCGCCCGCCAAGTCACCGCTGAAAACAAACGCCTCGGTCTGCCTCTGATTGCGGAGAAGCGGAAGCGAGCGGCGTGTTCGCGCCGGTAGCCGGTTTCTCACCGCCAGTGGATCAAGTTTGTGGTTGCCAGCAGCGGATGCGCTCCGGCGTCAGTCCGGGGATTTTAGCAAAAGCCACGCCCGGAGGAAGATACGTGTCGCTGAACTCATTGGCCTGCAACTTGCGGCCGAACACGCCTTGCAACGCGCCCAGCCCTCTTTGGGTCTGGTTGCAGGCAAACGCGATGACCGTCCCCAACTGCGTGGTGAAGTCGTCCGTCTCTCCCTCGAAATCGCTGGGATCTTGAGAGAGCAACATGACCACGGAGCCTTTAGAACGACCTTGGCGCACCAAATCGACCAGCGACTCCGAGCGGCGTTCCTTGAGAACCTTGCGCGCTTCATCCAGCACCAACAAATGGCGCAACGCCCGGAAACCACCGCTCACCGGTGTATCACCTTGATCGAGCAAATACGCGCTGAGCGCATCCAACAACACCAACGTGGCGAGGCGCTTCAAATCCTCCGGCAACCCTTTGAGACTGATGATCCATGACTTGGAAAAAAACTGCGCCGGTTGCAGCTTTGCTTCAAAACAATTGAGTTGTGTCAGTTCGTTGATACGGCTGACGATGCTGTCATTTCCCTTGTTCGCGGCGCGCAGATGGCGTTCGTAGGCTTCCCGCACCGTGGAGAGATTCCGGTCGCCCCCATCATTGATCACATCCTCGATCGCCGTGCGCAGTAAATCTTTTTGCAAATCACCCGGAGCTTTGCAACAAAGCACCAGTGTGTCCCGCAAACGCATGGCCGCGCGTGCGATCTTGTTCTGTCCCGAAGCCTCCAGCGGCAGAAAATCCAGCGGCACGGCGTGCGTGCCTACCTCCACGCCACTGACATCCGGGTGAGCGGCCAACGCACCGACCGGGCGGCCATCCTGGACGAATTCCCCCTTCGGATCGATGAACAAGAATGGAATCCGGGCCTGCCTTGCCAACTCCAAGGCGATTTGGACGCCCGTGGTGGTCTTACCCCGTCCGATGGCGCCCATCAGCGCGATGTGCGGCGGAACGCCCGGACCGTTGATGGCAAAATCCACCGGCTTGTCGCCTGGATGCGTGCGGCTGACGGACCCCAGTTTCAGCCGAACCTCGCCTTCTACATAACTCATGGATTCGATAGGCAAGGCCGTCCCCGATTCTGGCAACAATTCGGCCAGACGCTGGACCAATTTCAATTCGTTGTCGCCACAGCTTGCCAATTCATCACAGAGCAGCGTGAATCCCCGCGCCCAATGCGCTTCGGTAAGACGGCGGAATTCCTCAACGGTAGCTCCCACAGGCAACTGACCGTCCAAGACGAGAGCGCAGATCCAGAGGTCGGTATCCTCCCCAAAAAGATGCTCTCCCGGTATCGATTTGTTGTTCATCTCCGTGCCGGAGGACAGCGGCGGTGGAGCGGACGGTTCTGCCAAGGAGCGTCCGATCAAAAGTCGAGCCGCTTCATACCGATGTGGCAGTCCGTAGGCCGTCCGCAATTTATCCTCGAATACTGTGGACTCCGCAGTGGCCTTGAATTGTGCCTTCCAGACTTGTTCTTTGAATTCAAGATTCATTGTTTAAAAACGGGAAATATAAATTGGGATGCACCATTGAGCCTCGGTCGGCCCCATCGAAGGTGACAAGGAACTTTTGACGTGTTGCGGAGCGAATGCCTTCGGCGAGTTTTGCGGTCACTTCTTCGTCGTGGGTGAGGATGATGACTTGATCCAGATTGATGTTTTTCAACGCCTCCAGCGTCCGCGGGCGATATTCGGAGTCCGCATTGCCTAACGGCGTGTCGATCACCAGCGGTATCCTGCGACGGGTGATTTCGGCCAAGGCGAGGGAAAACGCGATCCCAAAGGAGCGTTTCTCGAACCCGCTGAACATCTCCAACAAGGCCCGCGATCCATCCGCCTGCTCGATTTCGGGCGCTCCCCCTGTTGGCAAACGAATTCTACCGCCCCTGAACCGCTCGTCCGCGATGGCGAGAAAGTGCTTGGTTACATGATCCTCCAAACGCTCGGTGGTCGTAGGCTTGAGCCGTTCCTGCAATTCCTCCAAGGCACTGCTGATCTGTTCAGCCACTACCAGGCGTTTCTGTTTCGGCTCTAAACGGGCTATCTCGGCCTGAAGTAGGACAATTCTTTCATTCAAAGTCTTCAAATCGGCTTTGAGCTTGCGAATTTCGTTGTCCAGAAACCCGAGCTTGCGGCTGATTTCTTGATTCTCCGCATTCAATAATTTGAGTTGCTCGCTGATTTCCACGGTGGCTTCGGGGAGATTCTCCAGTCGTTCGGCGCGTGCTTTGACATCATCCAACGCCTCACGTGCATCTCTCAATTTTTTTGCTGCTTCGCCGGCTCCGGATGCGCCACGCGTCTGCGCTTCCGACAGCCGCATCAGGGTTTTGGCCCTGGCATCGCCTTTGACATGACCAAGTAGATATTCTCTTGCGCAGTCAACGGGTTGCGGATTGTAAATTCTCTCCAATGCCTCGATAAACCTTTCACGCACTTTCTGGCGCACCTCAGCCGAGAGGTCGCCTAATAAAAAATCTGTCTCCGGCGGTTCGGGCAAGGCCACGGCCACGACTTTGTCTTTGTTCTCCATCGTGCCTTGTTTGAGCCCCTCCCATGACTCCAAAGTCGCCTCGGATTGAAGGCGGTTGAGAATTGAAGGCGTCAGCCTGCTGATTGCCAATGCTGCGCCCAACGACTTGACCGCGGCAGTCAACGCTTTCTCCGCTTCCGCTTGATCCCGTTCAATGGCAACGTATTTCTTTTGAACGGCGACGGCATCGGCAGAACCCACGCCGCCAAGGCGGGAAAGTTGTTCTTGCAAATTAGTGCGCGCATTCTCCTTTTCATCCTTTTCACGCTCCAGCTTAACATGATCCGCCTGCAATTTGGCGATCTTAGCGTTGAGTTCGTCACGATTTTTGACCTTCTCATCAAGCTCGGTCTGACTATCGCTCGACTTTTTTCTCCCACCCATGCCCTGCCGGGCGCGGGCAATATGTTGTTTGATAGCTTCTGCAAGCTCTCCGATAATTTTGGTTCCAAACATCACCTCGACCGCCTTCTTGATCCCTGATTCACCCATGTTCTCGATCAGTTTCTGGGCCTGCTCGCCATCAAAAAAGAAAGCGGGAGCCACATGGGCCGGGAACAGATTCCGCTCCACCCGCTCATGGGCCAGGAGGAGAGGGTCCTTTTCAGGATTGCCGGGTTTTTGCAATCTTCCCCCCACATAGACATCGACCTCCTCGAATCCCGGTCCGGGTTTCGGGTCGTTGTTGGCATTGAAGTGCCAACGTCTCACCACCCGCACTTCCTCCTCCTCGGACGGGTCCGCGGTGGTGGGAGTCAAGGTCAGGTCGATGACCGTCGGGTCATCGGTCGCCGAGGCATTGCGGCGGTATTTGCCAATCGCTTTGCGGTAAGAGGTCAGGTCTTCCTCGTCGGCGCCTCCGAAGCCTTCGCAATAGCGAAGACCAAAGCGCCCGAACAATCCTAGATACAACGACACGAGAAAGCTGGTTTTGCCATGCCCATTCATCGCGCCGACGAGGACGATGGATTTCCTTGCCGTCGGCTCGTCAAATTTAAAGACCGCGTCCGCGTAGGTGCGCCAATTGCGAAGTTCAAGTTTGGAAAGATACATCAGATGGGTTCCGTGCGAGTGATGAAGCGGGTGATGATGGTGTCGATATCCTCGGGCAAGCCGAACCTGCGGCCGGACCCCGAATGCTCGGCGATCAGCTCACACAGGTCTTTGAGCAGTTCGATGTCGATCGCGTGCTGGTCGCAAATCTCGCGGATGATCCTCTTGGTTTCCGGGTCGTCGAAGCAGGGTGGCGCCTTCATTTGTCGTGCGATGTGGTGGAAATGAATTGTTGGAAATCAGCGAGTTTTTCGACCTCCCGGAATGAGTCGCCGATCTTGTCCTGCGCCCATTGTTCCCGGATGAGGCGGACCTCCAGATCGGAGATGACGGGCAGCGCCGTGGCCTCCCGCAAAGCCAGCAACTCATCGAGCAACATGGCGCGGGCCTCGTAGGTGAGTGGTCCGAGGCCGGGTTGGCCATTGCGACGGATTTTGCGGCGATGCTCCGGGTTTTCCGAAACGGCCCGGAGACGGCGGCGAAAGTCGGCAAGACATTCGAGATGCGGGTGCTCGTCCCCGATGAGGGCTTCGAGAGACCGGTCTTTCTCCACCACCGTGCAGGTCCAGCAGCCGAAGCGAGCGGAATTGGTCCCACAACCGGGAGCCTCGTCCTTGCTCATGACAAAAGGGCATTCACTGCCGGAGGCGCTTTTGTAGAGCGCCACGGTCTCACGATAAGAGCCGCCCCACGGCGGACGCGCCGCCAGCAGCGCGATCCACACTTCTTCCGTGGTGAGGCTCTTGATCGGCGCAAATATCCAGACGCCCTTGTGATCCGCGTGCGGGGAGAGACGGCCGACCGATTTCTCGGCATGACGGTTGATGGTGGCTGAGCGGGTGGCGGATTCGGCATTGCGGACCCCCAGCAACAACACCGCCTCCCCTTCCTGCGCGACCAATCCGCGAATAAAGCGGGAAGTCGGGCGGATTTTCATCCGATCCGTGCACCAGCGGAAGGTGCGATTCGGAGCCGGATAGCCTCGTCCCAGCAGATTAACCCAAAAGGACTCTTCGGGCAGCGGATGGGTGCGGACGACTTTCACCGGCACGTTCAACGCCGCGATGTTTTCCTCCATCAGCGAGAGCATACTCTCGACGTGGGCATGAAAAACCGGCGATTCGACCAAGGTATCATTGCAAACCAGATAGACCGGACGGGTGCGTCGGTCGGGCGCCACGGCCAAGAGCATCTCGACCACGAGATGGGCCAGTAACGTGGAATCCTTGCCTCCGGAAAAACCGACTAACCACGGGCGGCTGTCTTGCGCGAAATATTCTTCCCGCAGGGAGACACGAACGCTCCGCATTTTGTCGGCAAAGCCGGCGGCGGGGTCCACTGCTGGTGGTGGAGCATCGACCATCAAGGGCGTGGACGGTGAGTCGAGAGGATTGTTGGCGAGAGCGGCGTTCACTTCGTGGAAAAATCAGGGGCGGGCACTGCATTAAAAAGGGTTTCGTGCGCACTTCCCACCTCCAAGCCACATTGAAAGAATACGGCCCCAACGATCATCGGAAGGGAAAGCAGGACCGTCATGGATCGGAGTGAAGGTGTCCCGCCCACCGACGTAGGGGAAGCTTTCCTGCCCGGCCTCGAAGAGCATGGCTGGCAAAAAAGCGGGCCATTGCCGGCAGGGTGGCGTGTCACGTCATCCTGCCGGAACGGACCGCCTCTGTATGCCAGAGGCCGCGTTCCAGATGTTGAATAGAATGTGGACTTCATGCAGCGGTCGTCTCGGAAGATTCCTGAACTCGCCACCTCTGAAAGCAGACGACAGGCCCCGAAGGGTCTGGTTTCCGCCTCCTGCGGGTGGCCGGAGAGTTAAGAAGTCGCCGTAAGACGACCGCAACGGCCTTTAAGCCGTGAGGCTCTGGACATGCGCCGCCGCCTCCCGGCCATTTGCATGGTCGTGAAGCGACGTGTTTGCGGCACACGCCGACCGCTTACGGACGAGGTTCTTAAGCCCCGGCTCAGGTCTCCCTGAGCGCGGACATCGTGAGGGCAGGGCGCGCGGGGGTAAAGGGAAAAACTGCTTTTTTGCCGTAATCGGTCGGTCTCCGGCGCACGTGGCAGTGCGCCAGCTCAGAGCCTCGCCTCCAGTTCAGTTGCCTGCCGGGCAAATTTCCCAGGATCGGATCGTTTGAGGCGCGCGAGGTTTTCGAGTTTCCAACGGATGGCGGGCAGATCCCGGAGGTGAGGGCAGGCCATGAGACTCCAGTTCGCCCCGCCTTTGACCAGGCCCAGAAGGAAGGTGCGGTGTCCATCCGTCAGGGATTCGGGAAGCTCCGTGAACAGGCTTTCAGGATGAGGGTGCAGCCGTCCTTGAGCCGCTTGACCCACCGGCCGCTCCCAGTATTGGCCCCTGCGACTTCCCGCGCTTTCGCCGCCCAGGGCAGGCCCAGTACCTGCGCCCAGACCACACGGAGGCGGATCGCCTTGATCATGCGGCAATGTTCAGCAGCGTCTCCAGATGGTTGGATCGATCCGGGCATGGCTCCGATGCTGGAATCAGCGGCCGTCGCGCTCATCGGGATCCTCCGTGGAGGCAGGGGTGTCCGGCTCGCTGACCGCTGCGGCGGCGGCGGAGAGTTTTTCGACCATGAGGTTCCATTCGACTTCGATGCCTGCGAGAAGGCGGTCCCAGAGGAGAAAGTCGGGGAGCGTGGGTTTGTTGTAATCACGGACGAGCCGGTCGTAACACGCGAGCAGGCTCGCGATGCACTCGGCCGTGTCGAATGGCCGGGCTGACTGGCATGCCTGGGCGGCGAAGTGCGCGGCCAAGGCCGGATCCTCGGCGAGCCGGCGGAGAGCGTCCGCGAAGTGGGCGGCGGGGGCGCGGGCAGGGAGCAAAAATCCATTGTCGCCGTGGCGGGTGATCTCGCGCACGCCCGGGCCGTCGAGCGCGACGACCGGACACCCTGCGGCCATGGCTTCGGCGAGGACGAGGCCCTGGGTTTCGGTCTGCGAGGCGAAGACGAAGACGTCCATCGCGGCATAGGCGTCGGCGAGATCCTGTCCGGTGAGTTTGCCCGGTGTGAAGACGCGGCGGGGGCCGGCGGCGTGGCGGACCATCTGCGCCGCTTCCTCACCCACCTCGCCGTCTCCCACCATCACCAAGACGGCCGCAGGATCCTCGGCGAGCCGCAGCGCCACCGCCTCCGCGAGATAAAGGAGGTTTTTTTCACGAGCCAGGCGGCCGACATGGCCGATGACGCGGGCGCGGAGATCGATGCCGAGCCGGCTGCGGAAGCGCTCCCTGTTTCCGCCGCCGAAGAATACCGTGTCGATGCCGGTCGGGATGATTTCGATCGGCTTGACCACACCGCGCTCGCGCAGCAGATCCGCGATGCTGGCGCTCGGGGCGATGACATGGTCGCAGAGATTGCCATACTCGGTGGCGAGCTGGATAACGGCGCGCTTGAGGGCGGGCGAATCGAGCGGAACGTAGTGCGTGTAGCGTTCGTAGAGCGTGTGGTGGGTGAAGACGATGGGGCGGTGCATTTTCCGCGCCTCGCGCAGCGCCGCATCGCCCAGCAAAAACGGATGATGGCTGTGGACGATGTCCGGCTGAAACGCCTCCATGTCGTCCCGGATGATGTTCGGCATCGGGATCTGCACCGAGAAATCGCTCCCGTTGAAATTCTGGATCGCCGGGACACGCAGGACATGCGCCGCCGGCTGCGCCCGCTCGAACTCCGGGGCGACCACGCGGACTTCATGCCCATGATTTCGGCACGCCCCTTCCAGCGTGGCCACGGAGCGCGCCACCCCTCCCACATGCGGGAGGTACGTGTTGGTGAAGCAGGCGATTTTCATGCGCGCCGCACGCGAGGGATTCGCGCAGAGTCCTCGCCCGCCCGGCGTGACGCAAAGCCTACGGTATCGTCCCGCCCGCGTCGACCACCAACGCCGGGAAACCCCCGATTCGCCACCCAGTCAAAAAAACATGTTGAGATCCATTCTCAAGAGAGCCTCCACACACAGGGTGCCACACGAATTGCGTGCGGACCGGCCGGCCGCAATTTGTGTGGCACCCTGCGAGCTCGTAATTCGTGTGTCACCCTGTGTGTCACCCTGTGGGCTGAAAAAAATTCTGTTGCGACCCGTTCTCAAGAGCGGTGGCGACCACCACAGGGTGACATACGGATTGCGAGCCGACTGCCCGCACGCACGCAATTCGTATGTCACCCTGCGCACACGCACGCACGCAATTCGTATGTCACCCTGCGCACAAAACTAAAGACTTCTTAACTTTTTTGTTCGGTGCCCCTCCCCTGGCCGGCGAATCTTTGTTCCGTTGAGCCGCCGATCAAAGGGGCACGAGCCGGCGTGGTCCGGCAATTCAGATCATTTCCGTGATCAGCCGGGCGGATTCGACGCCGGTGAGGCGGTCATCGAGGCCCTGGTTTTTGAAGGTGAACCGCTGGTGGTCGATGCCGAGGAGGTGGA
>CAZYHO010000153.1:0-9957 GCA_964647495.1 uncultured Akkermansia sp.
GGGCTGATGACGTGGCCGTGGACGTCGGTCAGGCGGCGTTCCATGCCGTTGTGGTAATAGGTGAGGCGCTCGTGGTCGAGGCCGAGGAGGTGGAGGATGGTGGCGTGGAAATCGTAGACTGTGGCGATGTTTTCGACCGCCTTGTAGCCGAACTCGTCGGTGGCGCCGCAGGAGAAGCCGCTCTTGACGCCGGCGCCGGCGAGCCATGCGGTGAATCCGCCCGGGTTGTGATCGCGGCCGCTGGCGCCTTTCTGGAATGTCGGCATGCGGCCGAACTCGGTGCACCAGATGACGAGAGTGTCGGCGAGCAGACCGCGTTGTTTGAGGTCGGTGAGCAGTGCGGCGGTCGGCTGGTCCATGACGGCGCCGTGCTTGGTGTATTGTTCCTGAAGGACTTTGTGGCCGTCCCAGTTGCTGACGCCTTCGCCGCCTGTCTGGTAGGCGCCGTTGAAGAGCTGGACGAAGCGGACTCCTTTTTCGACGAGGCGGCGGGCGAGGATGCAGTTTTTGGCGTAAGCGGCCTTGAGGTCCTGGACTGGATTGCCGGCGGCGTCGGCGCCGTACATCGCGAGGATGTGCGCCGGCTCGTTGGAGATGTCGGAGACTTCGGGCACCGACAGTTGCATGCGCGCGGCCAGCTCGTAGCTCGAGATGCGCGCGGCCAGCTCCGAGTCACCCGGGAAGCGGGTGAGGTGGTGTTCGTTGAGGCGTGTGAGGAAGTGGCGGGTGGCGCGGTCGTTGGCGGGAGTGGCGGAGGCGGGCCGGGCCAGGTTGCGCACGGGATTGGCCGTGTTGAAGTCGGTGCCCTGGAACGCCGCGGGCAGATACCCGGCGCCCCAGAAATTGCCGGCCGACTGAGGCGCGCCGCGTGGATCCGGGATGGCGACGTAGGCCGGGAGCGTGTCGTTTGCGGTGCCCAGGGCGTACGTGAGCCACGACCCCATGCTGGGGTAGGCGTCGAGCGTGTTGCCGGTCGACATGAAATTCTCGCCTGGTCCGTGGGTGTTGGTTTTGCCGGTCAGCGAGTGGATGAAACACATGTCGTCGACCAGCGCGCCGAGGTGGGGCACGAGATCGGAAACCATTTTGCCGCACTGGCCGTACGGGCGGAATTCCCACGGGCTCCGTGTCAGGGCGCCCTGTTCGCCTTGAAACGTGATGAGGTTTTCGCCGCCCGGCATCGGCTTGCCGTGATGGCGGATCAGCTCCGGTTTGTAGTCGAACGTGTCGACCTGGCTCACGGCCCCGGAACAGAAGATCATGAGCACGTTTTTCGCGCGCGGCTGAAAATGCGACCGGCGCGCCACGTGCGGGTGCGCCGGGTCGATGTACGGGCGCGCGGTGTTCGCGGACGGCGCGGCGAGCAGGTGGTCCCGCCCGAGCAAATGCGCCAGAGCGATGCCGCCGAGGCCGGTGGCGGTCTGCGACAGGAAATGGCGTCGGCTGAGAAGCGGGTGCATTTTTTCAGAGGTCGGGGGATCAAAAGACGAAGAGAAACTCGCTGGTGTTATAGAGGGCGCGGCAGAAGGAGGGGAGGCCTTCTTCGCGGATGAAGGCGGCGGATGTGCGGCGTTCCCAATCGTCGGGCGGGCGGGCGTAGAAGAGGGCGAAGGCGCGGTCGACCTGGGCTTCGGGAGAATCGCCGGCCTCGCTTTGGAGGCGGTCGGCGAGGATGGTGGCCTGCTGGAGGACGAAGGTGCTGTTGAAGAGGTTGAGCGCCTGGAGCGGTGTGTTGCTGCGGCTGCGCCTGGGCATGGCCTGGCCGCCGTCGGGGCAGTCGAATGAACTGAAGACGCTGTCGGTTGTCTGGCGGATGCGGAACTGGTAGACCATGCGGCGAAACTCGGCGGCGGAGAACTCTTCCTTCGCGAAGTAGTGCATGACGTTTTCCTCGACGATGTCCATGAGCGAGAACCCCGGGCCGCCCATGCCGAGGTCCAGGGCGCCCGAAACGGCGAGCATGGCGTCGCGGATCGCCTCCGCTTCGATGCGGCGCGGCGGGAAGCGCCACAGGAAATGGCTGTCCTCATCCGCCTGCTGCGCGTCCGGGCGAGGCGCGGAGGACTGTTGAAAAGTGGAGGAATTCACGATGAGCCGCAGGATATGTTTCACCGACCAGCCGCTGCGCACGAATTCGTCCGCCAGCCAGTCGAGCAATTCAGGGTGCGTCGGGCGGGCGCCTGCCGCGCCGAAATCGCTCGGCGTGGAGACGATGCCGTGACCGAAAACATAGTGCCAGAGGCGGTTGACCATGACCCGCGCGGTGAGCGGGTGGTCGGGCCGGGCGATCCAGTCGGCGAGCTGGACGCGGCGCTGTTGTTCCGGTTCGTCGACCGCCATGCCGACCGATCCGATGACCGACAGGACGTCGGGCGCGACGACCTCGCGCGGCTGCATCGGCTCGCCGCGGTAGAGGCGGTGGGTTTTGTCGGGCTGGGAAAACGTGCCGATCCAGGCGTTCTGGGTGTTCGAGAGCGCGGCGACGCGGTTTCTGGTTTCGGCCAGGGCCGATGTGAGGCGGCGTGCCTCGGCGGCATCGTCCGCTGAAAGCCGCGCCGTGAACGCCAGCGGATCCTCGGCGCCGCGGAACGGTTCGCGATCCAGAGAGCTGGCGACGAGCACCCATTCTTCCGGGGCGACGGCGACCTCGATCCGGTAGCCGACGGCCACGCGATCGCGGAATTGCTCCTGCCGGTCGCGGCTCCAGACGACGCGGTGGATGCGCGTCGGGCCGGGGAAATCGATCTGCACCCAGCCGGTGGCGGCGTCGGAGATCCAACTGCGGTTGTTGCCGAACTGGCCGTCATTGAGGTGTTCGAGCTTGTGGATGGCGAACCCGGGCAGGGTGCCGGAGGCGCTCGGTGTGGCTCCGGCCGAGGCGAGCGCCACGTTGCGGCCGTCCTCGTCGAAGACTTCGAGTTCGTCGAGGCCGGGTTCGGAGCTGCTGCTCGCGTCGATGACGAACCGCAGCGCGGTGGCATCGACCGGCGCGAACGACTCGTCGTTGAGACGCGCGTTCACGGCCGGGCGGGCGGCGCGGCCGGCGGTGGCGTCGCCAGCGGTGGCGGTGGCCGCTTTGTGGCGCAGGGCTTCGAGCGCCGCGGAGTGTGCGGTGGCGTCCGCGCGGGCCTGGGCGAGGGCGGTCTCTGTAGCGGGGTCGGGTTTTCGCGAAAGCGGGCGCTCGCCGTGGTTCACGCCGGCGAAGACCGCCTGCATGGCGAAATAATCTTTTTGCGGGATGGGATCGAACTTGTGGTTGTGGCACCGCGCGCATCCCATGGTCATACCCATGAAAGCGGTTCCGGTGGTGTGGACCATGTCGGCCAGCTCGTCCTGGCGCTGCATGAGCGAAAGATTGATGTCCGGCGACTTCACGATGTCATAGAGCCCCGCCACGAGAAATCCGGTGGCGGCATCCGCTCCATGCGCGTCACCCGCGATCTGCTCGCGGATGAACTGGTCGTACGGCTTGTCCGTGTTGAAGGCTTCGATGATCCAGTCGCGATAATGCCAGGCCGTGGGGCGCGGCCGGTTCGTTTCAAATCCATTCGTGTCGGCATAACGCGCCACGTCCATCCAGTGGCGCGCCCAGCGCTCGCCGTACCGCGGGCTGGCCATCACGCTCTCGACGAGCCGCGCGTACGCGTCCGGCCGGTCGTCCACCAGAAACGCGGCGACTTCATCCGGCGTCGGCGGCATGCCATGCATCACGAGAAACAGCCGGCGGACAAGCGTGGCGCGGTCCGCGGGCGGCGATGGCGTCAGGCCGTGCTCGCGCTGCCCGG
Organism: uncultured Akkermansia sp.; assembly: GCA_964647495.1. Classification (GTDB taxonomy): domain Bacteria; phylum Verrucomicrobiota; class Verrucomicrobiia; order Verrucomicrobiales; family V1-33; genus CAJBME01. Next base: position 3,786 of record CAZYHO010000153.1, read on the forward strand.
CGACCACGAATTCATCGATCTCGTTCGCCGCGAATGGATCGCCGCTGCGGGGGACATCCGGGCGGTGGACCGGCTGGAACGACCAGTGATCGGTCTTGATCTGAAGCAGCGCGGCGGCCTCCTCTTCCCCGGGCATGGCCGCCCCGCCGTCGATCCACGCGCGAAGCCGGTCCACTTCGGGCTCCGGCACACGCGCGCCCTTCGGAGGCATCCGGTGGGCGGGGTCGGTCGATGTCACCATGCGGATGATCAGGCTGTCCGCGCTGCTGCCTCGCAAAAAGAGCGGCTCGCCGGAATCACTGCCCTTGAGAATGCCGTGCACCGTGTCGAGCCGCAGGCCGTTCTTTTGTGTGTCGTCCCCGTGGCAATCAAGGCAGTGGGTTTCGAAGATTGGCTGGATGTCGCGGGCGAAATCGACCGGGGTCGCCGCGCCAGCGGCCGCCGACATCGCGGCGGTCCACGCCAGCACGACCCGGCTCAGTCGGGCGGCCGGCCGGGCGGGCGCGTGATGTTCATGCGGTGCGTTCATCCTTCGCCGGCATCATAGTGAATCTGGCACTTCCCCGCCATTCCCCAATCGGGGGATAAAGGGCGGGTCCCGATCTTCAACCGAGCGATCCGCTGTTCTTCATCGCGGGCGTCGGTGTGTGAACCGCGAATGGACGCGAATGGACGCGAATGAAGGCGGAACCTGGATGGCATGGGAAGAGGAACCGCGGATTTCGCGGATGGACGCGGATGAGCGGGAGCGATGCGATTTGCTCTCCGTCGCTGTGTATCGGCGGAGGTCAGGGATCGCACAAGGGGACTGCCCTCATGCCGGACCCCAGATTGCAAAAGCTGGAAAAGTGTGTCATCTGTCGGCGTTATCGCTTTTCGATGCCGAAGGCTCCGCCATCCCCCGCAGCCTCATGCTCATTTATGCAAACCGTGTTTGACCGCATCACCTGCGACCCAAAAAGAATTGAACGGGCAGCCGTGCATTCGCGGGCTGCGCCTCACCGTGCGCCGCGTGCTCGAGGCTCTGGCCGTCTGCCCGGACCGGCAGGCACTGTTCCAGGATTATCCTGATCTGGAGGAAGAAGACGTGAAGCAGGCGCTGGCGTATGCCTGCACTTTTGGGAAGGACGCTTCGGGCATCACCGGCAGCAGCCATACGGGATGAAGGGCCGCGGGTTTTATGCCCGCGAAACACGCCAAACACACGAAAATCTCATTCCTTCCTTTCGTGTTTTGGGCCAATACCGTTCATTCGCGGTTGTGAAGTATTCGACGCCTTCACTTTGACCTGTGCGAACCCCCTCCACGGTTCCAGGCAAAGCGGGCTATCGGATCCATAGTTTGTTTTGGTTCACTCAACACACCACAGTCATGAATAAGCAGAAAATCGCTTTCATCTTGTTGACGCTGGTTTCGGTCGCTGCGGTGGCATTCGCGTTCTACTACGGAATCGTGGCAGGCACTTTTATGCACGATTCCAACTTCGAGACTTTTCAGGAGAAGTTGTCTGAGGAACAGCGGCGTGGCATATTGCGGTCGTTGCGCGGCGTGACGGCTGGCTATACATGGCTGCTTGTGATTACGAACGCACTCTGGCTGGGCGGGACGTGGTACTTCCTGTGGGGGATCGCGAGGCAGAAATGATTGATGAGCTGCCACAGCCGCCGGAGACCGGCGGACTACCGTCGCAGCACGCGCAGCCTTACGAATGGCGTGGCGGGGTCGAGGGGGAGGCTCCAGCGCACGGTTTCCGTGCCGTCCCCGTGGTCCTGCAAGAAGAGTGGTTCGACCGCGGATTCGTTCCAGGTCCTCAGGCCGTCCGATGTTTCGGCGGACCATTGGAGGTTGGCCGCGCCGCGCCGCCGGCGGAGGTCGATGCGCAGCGTGCCGTCCGCGGAGGCGATGGCGGGTGTGGGCGGACGATCGGACGAACCCGGGGGCAGACCGATGGCGTAACGCAGGAAATGCGTGATTCCCGTGCCGCGCGGATCGGCGTCGGGACCGCTCAGCGAAGGATCGGCCAGTTCGGCGGCGGTGAAGTGCTGGAGGCGCCACGCCTCGAAGCCGTCGTCCGTGTCCTCGCCGTCGGCGGTTCCCGGGCTGCCGTGGCGGTCGCGGCTGACCCGCCACGATTCGGGGGCGCTGAGGTTCTGGCTGGCGGCTTGCTCGTCGCGGACGACGAGCGACCACCCGGGGCCGTCGGTTTCCGGATGCCAGGCATCGGAGTACGTGAAGCTTTGGATCACGGCGCCGGTGGCGTCGACGAGCGTGATGGTTTCGCCGTTGTTGGCGAGCGATGTGGGGGCGTATTCGCCCAGCACGGCGATGTCGGCGCCGTAGCGGGCCGCGAAGGCGGCGGCATGGCGCACGACCACGGCGTGCCGGCCGGCGGCGAGCGTGAGGCCGGCGGGCATGACGAAATCGATGCCCTCGGCAAACCGGACGCCGTCGAGCCGCAGCGGGGCCGTGCCGATGTTTTTCAATTCGAGGAATTCGAAGTCGCCATCCGATCCGCTGGCGGCGAGTTCGGCCTCGGTGGCCGGATTCGCCGGATGATAATGGACTTCGGTGACGCGCAGGAAATCGCGTGGCTGGGCTTCCGGTTCGGCGGTGCTCGTGATGGTCAGCGTACGCGTCGAGAGCGGGGCACCGTCGAAGCCGATGGCTTCGAGCGCGACGACATTGGCGCCGGACGCGAGCGGCAGGGTGGCCCGCCAGCGGACCGCGTCGAGCCAGGTCAGGTCGAGGGGCACGCCGCCGCGGCGGATCTCCTTGAGGTCGATCCAGCCGGTGCCTTCGAGGACGGCTTCGAGCGTGCCGACGGTGAAATCGGCTCCGTTTTCCGTGGTGATGGCGAAAGGTGTTTGCGGCGGGAACTGGGACTGGGCGTACGAGCGGCGGGCCGTGATATAACCACTGGCGTTGGTGAAGCTTTGGCCGACGACCGAGCCGAAGTGGCTGAGCCATGAATTGAGATAGGCCGTGTTGAAGACAGTGTCGCAGAGGTGGCGCACGTGGCCGAGGTAGAGCCGGCGGTGGCCGGGCGAGGACGTGATGAGGCGCGCGAGGTTGTTGCCGGCAGGCATGAGCGGCGCATTCGTGGCGCCACTCATGGTGAAATCCATGTCCCAGGGCAAAAAGCGGACGCCGCGCCCTGAATCGGGCACGAACAGCCGGATGTTGTGGTGCAGGCCGCCGGTGTAATACGTGTCTCCGATTCCCCAGAGGTTGACGAGCGCCGTGCAGCGGAAAACCTGATCGATATCGAGCACGCGCGGCGCCTCGACCGCGAGCTGCGTGCTCGGCAGGGCCATTGTCTGGGCAAGCTGGATGAGGCCGTCGTAGCGGTCCCGGCGTTTGCCGGCGCGGATGTCGAACGGGCCGCGGTACTGTTCCTTGTCGGCGCCGAGATTGGTGAGATCGGTGGCGACATGCCCGAACGGGACTGGTGGCTTCAGGCTCTCGGGGTTATTGGCGACGCTGGTGGTGATGGGATCGTACGTAATGTCCCAGTTGTACACCGTGCCCGGAGTATCCTCGAATTGCGAGTCGGTCCACAGGCCGCCGTAGGAAGCGAGCTGAAGGATGGCGGTGCCGGTGTGGCCGGTATTGGGCGCGATGAAGTAGCACAGGTCGTCCGTGGTGCACGGCAGGCCGGCGCGGTTGAACGTGTGGCGCACGTAGATTTCATCCGGGCGCCGCACAACCGGCGTGCGCGCGGAGCGGTCGATGCCGATCGAGTCGTGCACACCGCGGAAGAGGCGGTCCGGGGGAAAGCCGATGTCGTAGCCGATGTAGGCGTCGCCGTCGCGGACGCGGCCGGCGGCGGTGCCCTGGAGGCGCACGCCGACGTCGTGGAAAACTTCGCTGCCGCGATAGATCAGCGTGCCGGGGATGCGGTCGTTGCTGAGGCGATTGGGGGTATTGAGGAGGAACGTGCGGTCTGCCGAAAGCATGATGAGGCGCAACTGGTGAGCCGGCAGCGCGCTGGTTTGCGAGTCCTGCCACTGGACGAGGGCGCGCGAGTCCGGGCCGCGGGCCGGCAGGAAGGCGCGGGCGCCCGGCGTGTCCGCGAGGGTGGCGTAAAAGTGGACGATGGCGCCCGCGGCGTGCCCCGGGATGGTGGCGGACCACCGGCCGCCGGCATGCGTCATGGCGACCTCGGTGAATTCGGCGGTTCCGTTGAGCCGGTAGTGCAGGGCGCCTGACGCCACGCCGTCCGGATCGGCGGCCGTGCAGGAAACGGTCACGGGAACGTTGGCGGCGGGGATGGGCGGGTCGTGGCGCAGGTCGGCAAGCACCGGCGCCGCATTGGCCACGGCCCGCGAATTCACCGCGCCCGGCGTGCCGAGGCGGTCCGGGATCGGCAGCTCGATCGTCTTGGCGAGCTTTTGATAATAGGCGCGAACGTTGAGTTGATTGGTGCCGGCGAGCCAGCGTGCGCGGAGGCGGACTTCGTGGATGCCGCTGGTGAGCGGCGTGTTGTTGAGGAATGTGGTTTCGGCGTGGTTGTGGTTGGTTTCGGCGGGGCCGGTCGCCTTGAAATGGAGGATGCGGCCGCCCGGCTGGAGCGGGTCGTCGACGACAGCACTGGCCGCGTGATTTCCGAGGAACCGCCAGCGCGCGCCCGGCGGATCGAGCTGGAAATCGCCGTTCGGAAGCCGTTCGACCGCCGCTCCGTCCGGGTCGCGGCGCACCGAGATATCGTCGATCAGGCATTCGCCCGCATCGAGCATCCCGAGCCGCAGTTCATTCCACGTCGTCGGCCCGAACCGCTGGGTGGCCGGCGCGCGCCAGGTGAATGTGTGCCACTCGCTCTTGGCCGATTCATCGCTGTCGAGCCAGGCGGTGGGTTGGCCGTTGTCGATGCGTGGGTCGGGCAATTCCAGGCTGGAGCCGCCGCCGTCACTGCGCCAGCCCGGCAGGTAGCGGGCGATGTCCGCCGGATTGCCGCGGGCGTCGCGAAGTTCGATGCGTTCGCCGTCATTCGACAGGCTGCCGGAAAAGTCACCGATGATGCGCTCGGCGCGTTCCGGCCATTTGGCGCGCATGATGGCGTGGTTGCCGGCGATGACGAGAAACCCTCCGGCGGGCAGGCGCGTGCCGGCGGGGATGATGAAGCTGATGGCATCCGACACGCTCCAGCCGCCGAGATCGATTTCGGCGCCGCCGCGGTTGTGAAGCTCGATCCATTCCTCCGGGTTCGACGTGACCGGGGTGGCGGGCACGCCGGGCGACACCGCCGTGACGGCCGTGAGGCGCGCGCCGCAGATCATGTCGTTGCCGGTGGCGATCTGCTGGTGCACCGAGACTGAAAGCCGGTTCGCGCCCGGCACGAGGCCCAGGCCGGAGGCGGGCGCGTCCACCGGAGCGCTCAGCGTGGCATTCGTCACGCCGGCGGTGGCGAGCGTGGCGTGACCGACCGGGCCTGCCGGCATGTTGACGCGCCATTCCGGGACCTCGATGCCGTTGATGTAAAACACGGCGCCGTCGTCGATCACGTGTTCGAGCCGCAAGTGCGTGAGTTTCGCGAGATCCGCGGCAGTCAGCGTGAACCCGGTCTCGAAATAATAGGTGACGGCATTGGATGACGCGAACGGCGTGCGCAAGGTGTCCGGCAGCGCCGCGGGCGTGGTCTCGAACCCCAGCAGCGCGGCACCCTGCTCCCAGCCGCCGCCGACCGGATGGCTCGCCGCCGCCCAGCCGGATCCGAGGTCGACATCGTCCGCGCGGTATCGCCACGTCGAGTTCAGCGGCAGGATTTCGACGGATTCGATCACGGCCGGCACCGCTTCCCGGCTCGGAAAAGGAGGCGAGCGGTACATGATTTCATTGATCACGACATCCGTGATGAGATCGAATTCGTTCGCGGCGCCGAACGTCGCGGCCGCCGGCACGAGCATCCGGCCGTCGCGGCGGGCGCGCCCGCTTGTCCTCACCGTGGCCGCATCGAGCAGCGTGGATCCTTCGTCGCCGTAGAGGAAAAGGCGCGCGCCGTCGGCCGGCCGGAACCCGAGTTGCGATGAGTCGAAGACAACAAATTCGCCGGGCTCGAGCGTGCCGGCCGGCGGCGCGAACGTGCCGATGCGGAGCGTGGAAAGCGCGATGGGCGCCGCACCTTCGTTGACGAGTTCGACCCGGAAAGTCTCGTCCGCCGCGCCGCTGATTTCCG
>CAZYHO010000154.1:0-9934 GCA_964647495.1 uncultured Akkermansia sp.
CTCGCCCGCCTCCTCCACACCGATTCCCTCCGCCAGCTCCGCCGCAAAATCGACGGCCTCACCGCTCTCGCCACATCCGGCGATCCCCTGTCCGCCGATCCCGATCCCACCACCCCGCCACCATGAAAATCAGCCGCCATCTCAAACTCATCGGCCTCGCCGCCCTCGGCGCCTCCATCCCTCTCTCGATCTACGCATCCAGCTTCTCCCAACTCACCGTCACCTATTGGGGCACCTTCGGATACACCAACGTGATCCCTGCCTATTATCCCAGCGTCGCCATCGGCATGGGCAATACCATCAGCTACTCAAACGCCCTGGCCGCCGGCGAATACCTCCAGTCGGTCAGCCCGAATTCCCTCGTCGTCGGCACGTACAACACCCCCAGCGAGGCGGGGCCTCAGACCAGGCGAGATGTAAACTGAGAGGAGGGAGCGTTGGGGCGAGGAGGGAGCTGGGAGGCCCCGCCTCGCTGGAGTTTTTGGGGTGCTCGAGAAGGGAACGGTTTCTGGACAGAGGGGGGGTGCCCGGTTGGGTAGCGAAGCGGCGTTCATGACGAAAGCCGGATTGAGCCGACTTGCGGCTGGTGTTCCTCGTGAGAGGAGTGTACAAGAACCCAACCGGACACCTTGACGATTATGGCTCACACTGTTGCTCAACTGCAAGCGGAGAGTGTTGCTCTGGAAGTGGAGTGCATTGACCGCATGTACCTCAATTGCTATGTGCCCCAACTGACCAGCGCGGGAGGGGTGGCAGCGTACTTTCGCCAGCATCTTGGACATCGCTTCGCCTCGACCAAGGACGCTGTGAAGACCAGCGAGAACTTTCGCAAGGCGGTATTTGCGTTTGCTCAGAGCGAGCCTATTCCCATCCACCGCTTTTCCAAGGGGGAGCGTAAAGATGAGGTGATGCACCAGCGCCTCAAGAAGTTCAAAGGAAGCGAAGGTGTGGTTTTTATCGGCATCGCCCAGGAGAAGGCCACTGTGCCGCGCACCATTCGCAGGCGTTTCGGTGAGGGCAAGGGCTCGATCCCGTGGATCGACTACACGAGCGCGATGGTTAATTTTTACTACTTCTACTGCGTTGATGAGGACTTCGGTCCGTTCTTCATCAAGTTCTGCTCCTACTTTCCATACGGAGGCAAACTGTGCATCAACGGTCATGAGTATCTCAAGCGGCAGTTGGCCAAGCGTGGAATTACTTTCGAGGATCTGGACAACGGTTTGCTGAGCTGTGCCGATCCTGCCACTGCGCAGCGACTGGCCGATGAGTTTGATGAGCACAAGATCGAGCGCTTCTATCGCAAATGGCTCAAGCGGCTTCCCCATCCCTTTCCAGCGAGAGATCGCAAGGCTGGATACCGGTATCAGCTTTCGATACTGCAACTGGAATGCGCGCTCACCCAGGTTTGGAAGCAGCCAGTCCATGGCCGGGAGTTTTTCGAACAAACGATCCGCGAAAATATAGATTTGGGCCGACCAGAAAAAGTGCAACTGATCTTCGCACGCAAGATGCGCAAGGCCACTGCCACTGACGGCCGATGCCGGACGCGCATTGTCACCGAAGGGGTCATCCCTTCCTTGCACGTCTACTACAAAAACACGCACCTTAAACAATACCACAAAACGTGGAAAAAGGGTGCCGCCCTGCGAACCGAAACGACGATCAACAACTCGTACGACTTCGCCGTAGGGCGCCTTCTAAAGAACCTGCCGGCACTCCGCCGCATCGGGTTCGCCGCCAACCGACGGCTATTGGAAGTCGAAACCCTCAGCCACGACAACCGCGTCGGGGCCGAGAACTTCCAGAAACTCCATCAACCCGTCGTTACTCCAAAAGGACAACGTGCCTCGGCCCTCCGTTTCGGAGACGTCAGGGTTCAAGCCCTGCTCGGAGTCCTCCTGCTCATGTCCCTTAAGATCGAGGGCTTCCGCAACCGGCAACTGCGGCCATTACTTGCGCAGATGCTCGGGTTGCGTCCAGAAGAAATAACCCAAGGCAAAATGACCTATGATCTCCGTCGTCTCCGCTTGCACGGACTCATAGAGCGGATCCCAAAGTCGCACCGCTACAGCCTTACAACATCAGGCCTTGCTGTCGCACTCTGCTACCAACGCACCTACTCCAGGCTCATGCGTCCGATCCTCAGCATTCAGCCTCTCTCTCCCGCCTCACTACCCGCTGACACTCCAAAACCTCTCCTCAAACTCCAGCTCGCCATGGATAACTATATCTGTTCTCAAGCCGCATGAAAAACTTGACCTAAAGTGTTCGACTTCGTCGAATCAAGGACTCTAGACTCTCGGGCTTGCTCGTCGTCGGCCATGGAACTCCTCCCCAGAGTGGTCCCCCTCCCGTAGGCGCCGTCCGTCGCAACGCCTTCGAAGTCCTCACCAATGGCGACGTCAATGTCCCGCTCAATACTTCCACCTCCAAACTCACCATCGGCACTTCCTCCACCTCCGGTACAGCCACCACCACCAAAATCTACGGCACCGCCGACATCGACCGCATCCCACCCAAGGGCGGCATCAGCATGGGTGGGTTCGAGACCCCATGATCCCCTAAAGCACCGGTCTGTCTCAGTCTTCACCACACCACATCCTGCCGGCACGATGAAATCCTCTCACCCCCTTCTCGCCTTTCTCCTGATGCTCCTGGCCGCGTCATCCACAGGCCTCGCCGATCCGGCTTGGTGGAGCGCACCCGGCACATCGATATTTTACCCTAATACGCCACAAACCACTCAGAATTGGGCGCCACTGAACGCCGGTCAGCTCAAAAATGTCGCAATTCAGGCCCGCAATTATTTGAACTTACGATTAAAACAGGGAATGGGAGCTGGTGATTCGATCGAAACCATGTGTGCCCAATTTGTCGATGCCGAGAATTACAGCCCTGTCAACGTCGGCCAATTGAAGAACATAGCCCGGCTCTATTACGATCGCCTTAACGAAATAGGTTACATTGAGTGGCTCAACGCCCAACAGGGATCAGGAGATCCGATTCACAGATATCCTTGGGAGTACTATATAGTCGAAGATGACTATGCTCCGGCCAATATCGGCCAGCTCAAGAATCTCTTCTCTTTCGAGATCACCACAGCCTTCCTGTCCATCGACGCAAACAACGATGGCATTCTTGATTGGATCGCGCGTGACCTCGCCAATTACGATCCCGATGACCAGTACAATCTCCCCTCGGACATAAAGCCGGAAGATGATTTCGACGGCGACGGACTCACCAACAGCGTGGAAAGTGGATTGGGCACCAGCCCGTTTTCCATCGATACTGATCTGGACGGGCATTCGGACGGTGCCGAGCCATCGACGGCCCTGAATCCTAATGCACACCCATCAGACGCGCCGGACACCGTGGCAAACGAGGATGGCCTGGTGGGCGAAGCACGCCGCGGGCTCTCCCACAGCCTCCAGTATGACTCGATGTATGCCGGCGCCAAACTGAAGACCCTCCTCCAGTGTCTCGGCGTTCTAGGCCCTCCTGCCGTCGATGCCGGCGACTACGCGATGTGGATAGACGCCCCATTTGCGACAATCCTGCCGAATCCTTATGAGGTCATTTGGTATAGCCAGCTTGGGTTCCGTTTACGCACTGGACGCTCATTTCAGAATGTGTGGTCCGGGATGGCTCTCCTGGTGGGTGAGGATGTGCCACCATGGTATGATCATCCGCCAAATGTCATGAGAAACGACCACTGGGCCTTCGCCTCCAAGTGGCCGGGAGTCGAGCCGGGAGTGATAGCCGGATTCGCCAATGAAACGGAACACACCAGGATACGCCTGCATCGCCAGAACCCGTCGTCTCAGCGTGCCGTTTTTCCCACCTTCTGGCTCGATCTGCGCTGGCACTGCAATCACGATGGATCAGCCTCACTTCCTGGACCTCCCTCCGGCGGAGAGTCCGAGTTCCTGTCCGCAGGCTTTGCAGCCTTCCAAAGCAGCCATCTGGCGGATTACTACGTGAATGAAGTTGACATAGACAATGCTTTGCTCGTCAAGCGCAATTTCATCATCCCGGCTGGACAGCGGGTGAGTAGCAGCAAACTCGTCGACCCCTTCCCTTTGGTGGAAGAAGAAGGAAAAATGAACCAATCGGGGCAGTTCCGTATAGCCCCCATGCTCAGGAGCCGCAACGTAAGATTCCAGCACATCGCGGGGCCTGCTTACCGCAGAGTGGCGGCGTCCGGGCGGCCGGCGGAGTCCGCAAAGCCCACCTTCCAGACGGAAACCGACGTGCCGGCCGAACACATTTACGTGGATGCCCTGACGCGCAGTCTCGATCACTACACTTCCGACGTTTACGTGCCCCTTGGCTCCTCCGAGCTTGCCCTGCAGGTCACGCGGCGCATTCAGCCAAGACAATGGCAGAACCGTCCCCCGAAATCATGGGAGGAGACCGCACCCAAAGCGGAGCACGGCATGCACGAACCCTTCGGTCCGGGATGGTCGACGAATCTCACGGCCTATGCTCACATTGACGTGAAGACCGAAGAGAACGGGACGCCTGCAAAACCACTCAAGGTGACGGTCGTGGATGCGGATGGCCAGTCGATCCAATTCTTCGGAATTGAGACCTCAGAGAACGTGTACGAATTCGCGGCCGTTCCCCACGGATTGCCGGGCGAACAGGCATTCGAGCATACTCTCCGCATGGAGGAGGACGGAACCGATAAGTTTCTCATACTGCGCAAACGCCACGGAACCGAAAGCAAGTACCACGCATTGCCAAATGTTCTCAAAAATGAGTCGGCTTTCAGGCAGCTTGCCGACGCCCTCAATCCTCCTCCGGCGGAACCTAACCCCTATCGCAGCGCTTCCCAGATGATGGGCTTCGGTCGCGATCTGGAGGTCTATCGTCTCGTGGAAATCACCAACTCCCGGAAGGACAGAATTCGTTACATTTATGGCGACCCAAGCGGGATGCCGACCGACGAGCTTCCAAATCCCCTGGTGCCGCACACGATCGAAGATGGGCGGCTGCCATCGCAAGACGCGACGAAAATCCGTATTACCCAGATGTCGCTCGGCGATCTCTCGAAAGCAGGATTGGTTCATAAAATCGTGGACCCTCTCGGCAATGATAACACTATACATACGCTTTACGAATATGGCGGCGGAACCCTGACGCATCAGGAAACCGGTGGCGTTGTGAATCCCGGAGAAGACTTCGACGCGGGATCCCGCTGGTTGAGCGGCATCAAGCACAAGGTTCACAATCCTGTAACGGGAGGACAGCCGGCCGAGGAGCACTCGGCGCGCTACCAGTATTCATTGTTGCGCCAATTCGACGAACCCGCTGGTGTCATCATACGACATCTCTGCCTCCAAGTCATAGAAGCTGGAGAGAACCGCAAGCATCGGTTTTACTACGAGAATGACCTTACCAAGGTATCGCGAACCGTGCCCATCCCCAGGGCCGATATCCAGACGCTGGGGCTCCCGGCGTTTCTTGGCATACCTGGAAACTACTTGTATGACAAGACGTTCAGATTGATGGGCAATAACCTCGAACGCGAGTTTCTTCAGCCCCAAGACAACCCCGACACCATGGGACCGCGCGTGCGTGTTCTCACAGGCGAACCGCCGCTGGTCAAGCACATTGTTCTGCCGGGAGGCCCGCAAGTCGTTCCGAATATGGATTGGAACCAAAAGGGCATTACATCCTTTTTCACGATTCCTGTCAACAATGACATCGCGGGCTACAAATTAATAAAGAAGGCGGCTTATCCGCCCGATGACCCGTTTCCCTACAATTTCAGCTTTGGGCTGACGACGCGGGTTCGGGATGCCGAAGGGAACCTGACCGATTACGCCTTTGGTGACGCCGCCGTCCAGGCCGGACAGGGGGCGTTCCTCGGCAGCAAGGCCTCTTTCCCATCGGATTGGCACCATACTGTTCTGGTCGTCATGACGCACATGCGCATCGACCACAGAACCCCCAATGGCACACTCATGGGATCCGAACACTTCGAGTTCTCGCCGCAGGCAAGCCTGGCATTGGCAAAGGCTGTCGATTTTTCGGGAAACCAGACTCTTTTCGAGTATGCGGACCTCGTGGCCCACAATGGAACACCGTTGTCCAATGCCATCAAGGATTTTTACGCGCTGAGGGTTCTTGGAGGCTCGTCCTTCACCATCGATCGTTTTAGTCAGCCTACCAAGGAAATCAAAGTCGATCCCATCGGCCCGAACCCGAACCACCGCATCAAGTGGATGGCATATCACCCGAAGACAAGGGCGGTTGAGTCGATCATCGATGAAGCCACCGGAACCGAGACGAAATACGAATTTCTCTCGATAGGCCAGGAGCCTCCAACCAGCATGCGGAAAGCGGAAACAGTGTACCGAATCAAGGAGGACCAGGGCAGAGAGCAGATCAAGCGCACGGAGTCGTCTTACCTGTGGGAAATCAACAACGACGCCGTCTTCCCCGCCTTCGTCACCAGCACCAGGACATGGGCTGGTGCCGGTCATGGATCGCACACGGATGCCGAATACATAGCCGTGACGGAGCGCGCCATCAATCCGGCCGGACGTGTGGCGACAGAGACCGTCATGGATGGGGAAACGGAATACTCCACGACAGGGTACACGTACGATGCCAATGGCAATGTGATCAGGATTGAGCATCCGCGGCACCACGCCCCCGCAGACGCGGAAGCCAACGATGGTCCGACATACGGACACATCACGGAATTCCGCTATGACACTCGGAACCGCCTGGTAGAAACCAAGCGTCCGGGCTATACCCGTTACGACAGCGTGGAGGAAATTGCGGAGATCAAGTGGTTCACGTATGACCGTAGCAGCCGCAAGATCAAGGAAACACGCCTCGACGCCATGGGAACCGGCCAGTCTCCGTGCACATTTTACGACTACGACGGCGCTGGGCACCTCATGCGTGTGACGCAGGATCTCGGCACTCTCGGCGTCAAGTCAGGGCGCTCCATCGACGTGGTGAACGAGTACGTCTCCGACTGGACGGGAAGAAGAACCGCCGCGATCGATCCACGGGGAGTCACAACAACATACGCCTACGACGCCCTGGGAAGGTTGACTACTGAAACCACGGGGCTTCTCTCCGCGGATCATCAAGTGGCCACCGCCGCGCCGCAGCCGGTCTATACGACCAATTACCACTACACCAATTCCGCGGGGCAATCCGTCAATTGCGGCGGGTCGGTCTTCGCGTCCTCGACATTCAAGCCGCTCCGTGTCACCACTATGCGTTCTGTCGGATTGGAGGAAACGCATTACCAGTATGACTGCTTTTATCGCGAAACCTCACGCACCCTCAAGCATCACAATGGCATCACGTCTCTGAAGGTGGATTGCACCGTCACCACCATTTATAAAGATTTCTCCACCGGCGCCCTTCCCGAGAACGCTCCGGCTGGGGCCACCTCGTTCATAACCGTGCTCGATCCGATCAAGGGGGAATCGCGAACCTGGTTCGACGCGGCCGGCCGTGCCATCTGTGTCGATAGCGCCGTGGAACCGGGTTTTACGAAGAGGCACAGGACTCTCAACTACTATACCGGCTTCGACGCCGTCTGGAAGACGGAAGTCGTGGGCGAGGAGGAGAGCACGCGCACGAGCTATGTGAAATTCGATCGCTTGGCGCGCCCATACCTGACGCGAAGCCCGAAGGCGCTTCACTACGAAAACAATTTTGCAACCACGCCCGCCTGGGCGGCTCTTGACGTCGAGATCGAGGTACGAACCTGGTACGATGTAGCCGGGAATGTCGTGAAGGTCGGCGATCCTCGAACATCGAACCCAAACAACCCGCCCGTTTACACTGAGTACAAGTACGATGGCCGCAACCGCCTCTGGCAGACCATCAGTGTCGCCGAACTCGACTCGGAGTCTCAGCAGGCGCAGAAGTCCATCGTCACCAATACTTATGACGTGTCCGGCAATCTCATCAAAGTCATCGATCCGCGCGGCAAAGCGACGGACACGCTGTATGACGCGATGAATCGTCCGTACAATGTGAAGCTGCCACCCATCACGATCAGTGCGGTTTCGGCCACCCCGCCCCCGGCAACGGGCGGGCTCACGCCGAATCACCGTCCGACTACGGTGACAACTTATGACAAGGCCGGCAATGTGCTCAGTTTAACCGACCCGAACGGCCGCACAACCAACAATGTGTACGATTCGATGGGCCGGCTGTGGCGCACGACCGACGCCTCGGGCATCCAGACCGCCTTCATGTACGATTCCGCCAACAACCGGATTTCGGTCATCGATGGCCTCAACAAGACGACTACTTTCACCTACGACGGCCTGGCACGGCTGACGCGGACCCTTTATCCAGGCAAGCCTGGCATCACAATCACCTACAATGATAGTGCCGGAACATCCAGTCGCACCTCAGGCCGCGGCTATGTCATGGTCACCACGCTTGATTACCGCAAGCGCGTCCAATCAATCACACATCCAACGCAAGCTGGCGAGAATCTGACTTACATCTACGACGAGTTTGGCAACCTGGCCTCCGTGCAACGGAACATCAGCGGACATGAATATTCTATATTTGGGGTCGATTACCTTTACGACGCGCTTAATCGATTGGTTCAGGAAAGATCCGCGAACGCCGTTCACATGTATTCTTACGATCGCGCGGGTAATCGCACACAACTCACGACCAACACGCAGACAGATGGAAGCTATTCTAATGGCAGGAAATGGCGCACAGCTTACGATAAACTCAGCCGGCCTTCCGCCATACAGGAGATTGCCGGTGACGTCGTCCAGCGAACAACCAGCTACAAGTACGACAAGGCCTCCCGCAGAACGGGAATCGTGTACGCCAACGGGCTATACGAGGTTTTCGACCATGATGATGCGAACCGGCTGATCAAACAAACCCTGTATCCGAGCACCGACTTGGGCACTCCGCGCCGCACATTTCTCTACCGCCATGACGCCAAGGGCAATCTCCGTGTGCAGACCGAAACCATTGGCTCCGCCATACGCCATACACTCAATGGATACGACACGTCCGATCGCCAGCTTCACGAAACCATCGAATTTGTTTCAGGGACGACCACCAAGGACCACACGCACTACGCCTACGACAACAGCAACAACCGAACCCACGAATGGAGGTATCAGGGCACCATCTGGGCATCCCATCAGCCTGCCACCGCCACCGCCACCTACTCTTACGGCGCCTTCAACGAATTGCTGTCGCGCGCCGGGCCGGGATACCCCAGCGCTACGTTCACTTACGACCACGATGGCAACAGAGCTACGCGCACCTCAGGAGGCGTCCTCACTACATATTCCTACGACCGCTTCGACCGCCTCCTCTCGGTCTCCTCTCCAGGCGCCATCCACTACTACAACTACGACTACCGGTCCCGCCGGATCTGGCGGCGGGACGCGGGCCAGACCTCGGCTCAGATAAGCGTGATTTCCTTCGCCGGTGGCACGAGCGTGCTCGAATTTGCCCGGGGAACCGGCGCCTTCAATCCATCGGGTCTCCAGCCGACTGTCATGTACGCCCGCGGCAGTGACCAGGGAGGCGGAGTGGGCGGACTACTGTACAGCCTGCGCCCGGACGGAGGCAACTGGATACGGAAATTCAACACCTTCAACGCTCGCGGTGACGTCGTCGGCCAGACGAAGGACGACAAGACGGTCACCTTCGAGACCGCTTACCAGGCCGACGGCCGCACGGCGCCAGGCATCACCAACCCAGGCTCCAGTCCCGACCGCCAGCGCGCCAATACCAAAGAAGAAGACCCCACCGGCCTCCTCAACGAAGGCTTTCGCTACCGCGACCTCGAAACCGGCGTTTTCCTCACTCGCGACCCGGCAGGGTTCATCGACGGCCCCAATCTCTACTCCTACGTAAAACAGAATCCGTGGACGGCTTTCGATCCCGAAGGACTTTCGCCTCA
>CAZYHO010000155.1:0-9894 GCA_964647495.1 uncultured Akkermansia sp.
GGTGATCCGGGAATCGAAGGGCTGATGGAAAATCCACCGACGGTGGAGGAATTGGCTGAGTATTACAAAACCGCCATCGGGGAATGGAAGCGACGGCGTGCTTATGAAACGATGGCCAATGGCTGAGTCAGTCTGGGAGGGCGGGAGTGTCGGCGGCAGGCGGCTGGTTGTCCGGCTCTGCCGGTTCGGAAGCGGGAGGCGAGGGCGGTGAGAGCACAGGTTCCGGGAGCGGCGGGATTTCCGGAAACGCGGGGAAATCGCCCGGATCGGTAATATCGTCCGGAGAGAACGGGAGCAGGAGCGGGTTGCCGGCGGGGCCGGGGAAATCGGAGCCAGTGGGGAGGTCTGGCATTTCGGCGGCCGGGAGGATGAAGCTGGGTGATTTCCGGCCCTGGAGTTGATTCGGCGAAAGGGCGGCCATGAGCGGATCGCCGGGCCTGTGGGAGGGGATGAGGTCGGTGATGAGGGCAGGCCGCAGGGCGGAGCGGTCGACCATGCCGGCGCGGCCGTCGGTGAGCTGCACGGTAGCCCAGCCCCAGGATTTGTTGGTCAGCGTGACGATGGTGCCGGTGCGCAAATAGGCGTCCGGCGGGGTGGCTTGCTGCGGGCCGTACGTGAAGAACGGGGATTCGTCCTTGGTGATGACGTAGGTGTTGGCATCCGGTTCGGTGACACCCAGCGCGGCCAGGCCTTTCGGGATCGGTTTCGTCTGCGGTTTGGCGGGGGTGGCTTCGCCACCGCGGGCGCCTGGAGTGACGGCGGCGGTCATGCGCTCCCAGAGCGACGGTTTGGCGGCCGGTGGAGCGGGATCGACGGGAGCCGGGCCGGGATTCGCGTGGGCCGGAGCGGTCCGCTCTTTGCGGGCAGCGGTGCGCGCCGGTTCCGGGGCCGCCGGTTTCGCGTCCGGCGGGGCGGGCTCGGATTTGTCCGGCTTGCCTGACCAGAGCCTGGTGAGGTCAAAGAAGCCGGCTTTTTTCTCATCGACGGCCGGTGCGGGATCCGGTGTGTCGGTTGTCTTCGGCTGCTGCCTTGTGCCGGCGCGTCCGGCCGTCTCCTTGGTGTTTTGCGTGGCGGGCGGAGGAGGTGGTGGTGGTTGTGATTCGGCCTCCGGTTTTTTCCCGAACGGCAGGACGTGGAACCTGGAAAAAAACGACTCCTTCGCGGGTTCGGCGCCTGCGGGAGCGGCATCCGCGGGAGCCGCATCAGCGGGAGGGGCGCCGGTACGTTTTGTGGAGGCGGCCGGTTTGGCAGGCGCGGGATCGGGCGCCGTTTTGGGTGGCTCTGCCGGCATTGCGGTCTTCGAAGCCTTTTTTGCGGGAGCGCGCCTGGGGTCGGCCGGCGCCGCGGGCGGAGTGACCGGTTGTTGTGCCTTCTCCTTGTTTTTGTCTTTTTCCCAAAAGGCGAGCTTCTTGGGCGCGGTGGCCACCCGCTCGAGCCAGCCGGGTTTCGCCTGCGGGGCAGCTGCTGGCTCAGCCGCCGGGGGATTGGCGGCCACCGCGGCGCCGGTTCCCAGGACGAGACTCACGGCGGCGCCCAGGAACGGACGAAAATGGGGCAGAATCATGGCGGCGGGAAAGAAGGTGGACGCTCAGCTTAAGGGCGGCGCTCCATCGTGACAAGCCCGCTGCTGACGAAATCATGCCTGGAGAGGCGCGCGGTCAGGGGCGGTCGGCTTCCCCGCTCGTTGTCCCCTTCCCGTTCTTCAATCGCGTCTTGAGCCGGTCCCAGAAACCGTCCACATCCTCGTCCGTCAGCGATTCGGCGTTCTTTTTGTTTCTCTCTACGATCTGGTCGATCTGGTCGAGTTTTCGCTTCAGATCGTCGGCGCGATGGACGGCGGTTGTCTCGCGAGTCGGGATTTCGCGGGCGGGGGCGGTGGCAGCCACTTTGTCCGGGCTTGCGCCGGAGCCGGCGTATTTGCCGAACGTGTCGACGGCGATGCTCGCCATGCCGCCGCCGCGCAGTGAGTTGTGCGCGGCAATGAACTGCCGCGGACTATAATATACCGAAAAATCCCTGGGGAACTTCGCGCGGTTCATGCCGACTTCCAGGTTCTTGCGCATCTCGAAGTGCAGGTGGGCGGCGTACCGGCCATGGGCGGTGCCGATCGTGCCGATTTGCTGGCCGCGTTTCACGGTCTGGTCCTTGCGGACAGTGCGGCGGTCGAGGTGGGCGTAGAGCGAATCGACCTGGCGGATTTTCCCGTCGGGCGCACGGTAGGCGTGCCGGACGATCACCACATTTCCCCAGCCCACGCGCACGTCGTACGAGAAAACGACGATCCCGTCGGCGCAGGCATACACGGGATCGCCGAGATCGGTGTTCCATCCGCCGCTGCCGTTCCAGTCTTCTCCCTGGTGGCCGTTCGGCGCGTACCCGCGATACACGTAATACCCTTCGCCGGGCGGTTTGCCGACGGGGATTTGAAAACCGTCCGCCAGCGGCACTTTGACCATGCGCTGGGCGTACGCGCAAGAAAGGGCGCCACCCCAGAGGACGGCGCAGAGGATAACTCTGGAGATTCGAGACAACTTCACGGGCCACCAAGACTACGCGAACTTCGCCCCCGCGCAAACACACTTGGCGGCGGAGGTGGACAAATGAACAGATCGCCCGCGAAAAGTCCCGTTCCTGTCCTCAAAACAGCTTGAGTCATTGCCGAACTGTTCCTGGCCGCGTTCCTCCGCCTCAGCGGAGGCCGACGCGATAGAAGAGCGTGCCCGTGGTGGCCGCGGGTGAGTCGGTGTATTGGAGAGTGCCGCCCGTGCCGTTCAAGCCGGCTGCCGGGCTGAGGCGGTTCCAGTTTCCCGTGGCCAGGGAGGCGCTGGAGTACACGTCGTAAACCTTTCCGCTCTCCGAAGGCCAGCTCAGTGTGATCGAGCCATCGCCCGCGCGGGTGACGCTGGTGATGACGAAATCCTCCGTGGCCGGCGCTCCGAAGATCGAGCCATCCGGCTGGATGGCGGGGCTGGGGAATTCCTCGACGATGCGGAGGATCGTATTCGACCCGTCGCAACCGTCACCGTCACCTCCTTCGTTGCCGTTGTGCTGGAGGATGAGGTCGATCTTGTCGCCGGGCGCGACGATGGCGTAGAAGATCCGTGTCAGGCCGAGGGCATCGTTGAATGCCACGGCGGCCTCGTCCTGGCGCTCGCCGTTGATGTAGAGCGCTCCGGTGACGCCGTCGCCGCACGCGGTGTTGGCCTTGGAAAGATGCCAGACCAGCCCGAGCGGTCTGGGCTCCGTGACGGTGGCCGTCCAGCGGCGGATGGTCCAGTGGACCGGACCGCTATTGGGGCCATTCGGGTGGTTGTGTTCGCGGTCGACGCGGGTCCAGGGAGCGGCGTCGGCCAGCCGCCAGATGCCGGCGGGGTCGTACTGCTGCTCGAAGCCGTCCCATTCTCCCATGCCTTCGCCGCCGAGGAAGAGGATGAAGTCCTGATCGGGATCGTAGTTCGGCTCGCCGGCGTCGGTGCTCAAGTCGCGATACCCCCAGGACCAGGAATCCGGATCCTGCGAGCCGGTGAAGTCGAGGAGCGAGCTGGCCAGGCCGCCCGCCGGCTGCAATCCGCCGTGGACGTTTTGCAGCGGGTCGGGCAGCACGGGCAATCCGGCGCGGCGGATTTCGGTGGCGTCGTTGCTGCCGTCGTTGTCGCTGTCGGCGAGATACGGGTTGGTCTTGAACTGGATGGCGGTGATTTCCGTGAAATCGGACAGGCCGTCCTCGTCGGAATCCGCGCGCAGCGGGTGGGTGCCGGTGGCGGTGGGGCCGGCGAAGACACCGGTGTTCGTTTCCACCGCGTCGGAAAGCCCGTCGTTGTCCGTGTCAGCGAAGAGGGGATGCGTGCCGCGGGCCATTTCCTGGGCGTTGGTGAGGCCATCGCCGTCCTCGTCCGCGGCGCCGCTGGTCAGGCGCGTGAGTGATCCTGGCAGCGGCGGATCGACGGTATTGTTGGCGGTGTAGTAAAGCTCCCACGCATCGGCCAGACCGTCGCCGTCCGTGTCAGGGGCGCCCGGCGCGGCGAAAAAAGCGCCGTCCGAGGAGACGGGTGCGGCCGGGATGCGCTGATCGATCCTCAGCCACTGGCTGGAGCCGTCCGACCAGTCGTAGGAATGGCTGAGGCCGGTGGGCGTGAGGACGAGATCCACCACATCGCCGGGCTGCAGGACGGTGAAGGCCTTGCGCGTGACGCCGATGGCATCGTTGCCCGCGATGGTTTTGGAATCGAAGATCCTGCCGTTGAGGAAAACGAGGCCCGTCACGCCATCGTCCGCAGGGTTCGATTTGGAAATGTGCCAATAGACGGCGACCGGGGTGGGCGTGGCGAGCGCGGTGGCTTTCCATCGCCGGACCACCCAATGCTGGACGCCGCCGTTGATGCCGTTCGGATGGGCGCCGGTGGCCGTGATTTCCGTCCAGGGGTTGTTGTCCTGGAAATCCCAGTGAGTCTCCCGCCAGTGCTGGGGGCTCTCCTCCCCGCCTTCCCAGGGGACATCGATTTCACTGCCTCCCGCGAACGGGATGAAGTCCGCCACGGGATCGTAGTTCAGCGTGTTGCCGGACTCGTTGATGTTCCGGTAGCCGTACTCCCAGCCGTGCTGCCCCTGCACGCCGGAGAACTGCGTCACGGAATCCGCCAGCGCGTGCGTCAGCGGCGTGTCGGCGGCCTGGCTGGGATCGCTGCCGAAGAACAGCTCGACCGAATCGCTGAAGCTATCGTCGTCTGTATCCGCCTTGTTGGGGTCGGTGCGTGGTGTGGCGTTCACTTCCGCGAAATCCGAGAGGCCGTCGCCGTCGGTGTCGGTCCTGGTCGGATCGGAACCGGTGTCTTCGGGGCTGACGTAGATGCCTGTCCTGGTTTCCACTTTGTCGCTCAGACCGTCGCCATCGGTGTCCTGGATTGTGGGGTCGCTGCCCCGCTCGTATTCGTCCTTGTCCAGCAAGCCGTCGCCGTCGTCGTCACCGGTGGCGGAGAAGCGGCCCAGGTTTCCCTCGCCGGCATAGCGTTCCTCCCAGGCATCCGGAATGCCGTCGCCGTCGGTGTCCCCGCCGGAACTCGGCACGAAGGGGGTGCCGTCGGGCTGATGCGGATCGGCCGGGAGTTCGTCGTCGATGCTCATCGAGAAAGCGGAGCCGTCGCACCCGTCGGCTCGGTCCCCGTCGGTTCCCACCGGGGTCAGGGCGAGGTCGATTTTGTCGCCCGGCAGCACATTGAGGAAATAGACGTTGGTGATGCCGGCGTCGTCGGTTCCGTCGATGGCCTCGGAGTATTTCAGGAAGCCGTTGTGAAGCAGGGCCACGGTGACGCCGCTGCCGCAGTTGGGGTTCGTCTTGCGGACACTGAAGGTGATCTGCAAGGGCGTCACTCCGTCCAGATCCTGGGCCACCCAGCGGCGGATGACCCAATGTTCCGCTCCTCCGCTGTTGGGGTGACAGTTTTCGGCGAAGCACTCCGTCCACGGCGGATTGCCTCCCAGTTTGAATCCGTTGCCGAGCCACTGCGCGGAAGTGAACGGGATGAATCCGGAATCCGGATGGTAATCGTCTCCGCCACCGTCCACGGAGTAGTTGCGGTAGCCGGTATACCATCCGTCCATGCCTTGCGTTTCGGAGAATTGCGAGATCGAGTTCGCGAGTTCGGCGGCGCGCGCCGGAATGACGGCCAGACAGGCGCCGGCCGCGGAAAGAATCAGCTTATTCATGCGTTTTCGGGGTTGAACGACGCGAGCCTAACCAAGCGCCCGCCGCGCCACAAGAACGATCTCCGCCGCCTTGAAGACAGGCGGCGGGCGCGAGACGGGCGAAGAAAGCGCGGCTATGGCGCCTCCGGGCGTGCGGCGGCGGCTTCCAGCTCGGCCCAGTGGGCGAGGCGGCGTTCCTTTTCCTCGGGGGTTTCGAAAATGATCTCGATGAACTTCCCGTGTTCGTTGCGGTAGTGGCCGACGAGGGTGCCCTCGCGGTCGTAAATCTTCTCCTCGCCGTGAAAACGCTCCTCGCTGTCGAAGCCGGACTCGACGTGGAGCACGCCGTTGTCGTGCCATCGGAAATACGGGCCTTCCGCCTTGTCGTGGGCGTTGAGGATGACCTGGATCTTCTTCTGGCCGTTGCTGTGGTAGTTGAGGCAGAATCTGGGCACGCCGTTCTCGTAGCGCCGGTCCTCAAGCACCTTGCCCTTGGGCGACAAGCGCGTGACAGATCCGTGCTTCCGCCCGTCAACGTACGGGATGCGCCGCATCACAGCGGGAGGATCGATGTCCGGATGCAGATCGACCGCCTCGCCTGTGAACGGCGTCGATTCTCCCGCCAAGTACGCCAGGCCGTCATCGCGGATCTCGACGGCAACGGCCACGGCCGGCGCACCAGCCGGCCGGTCTGGGCTCGATTTCGACCGCACCGGGGCTTCAGGCTTCGACCCGCGGTCGCATTGGACCAGACACGGCGCCAGGCCGAGGAGCAGTGAGACGAGGAGTGCGCGTGATGACGGAGCTGCCATGCGCACCCGTCGGTTGAGGGGGACCCGCGTGTCAACCCGTGCCGTCAATGAGCGGCGCGGGAATCGCGGGGTCGAAGAGCGGAGGACAGAGGCAGGGAACCAGGAACACCCGCCGAATTCCCGAACGCCCATGACAAAGCGAATTCCAGGCAGTCAGACCGTTCAGGGTTTCATCCGGGCAGTGGCCATGGCGCCGGATTATGCTTGTCCAGCCCTCGTTCAAACGAAGGTTTCTCGGCTGGGACAGAGACAGACGACGGACATCATTTCCCCGTGCCCTGTTTCCAGCCAGTCCCACAAAGTGCCGCCTGTGCCTCCATGGTTCCCGGCACCATGGCAGGCATGGCGCGAACCGCTTGCCGCCTCTCTGGCGAGTCCTCGTCCTTGACACCCGTCGCGTCTGCAGAACCCGCGTGCCCGGCGCCCGATCCAGATACTGTTCGCCTGTCCACCGCAGTCAGGATATTGATCTTGACTGAAGCGATTGCTCCCTCTTATTCGTCGGCCCCCCTCAACCCGACCCTCACGCGCTTTTTTGCCTCCAACCCGACCCCGCTTCCAGCCAAACTCGTCTCAACCCCGCCAACCCCGGCCCTCATCACCCCCGTCTCCCCCGCCACCAACACAATGCGCGCCCATGATTTGCCTGTCTGCCCCGCAAACCGGATTCCCGGCAGTTTGCCGGGGGAAATCCGGCGCTGGAGGCTGCAGGCCGGTTTTTGGACGGCCCTCTGATCGTCGATTCCGTTTATCGCGCCTCTTTGAAAACGATCGAATCGCGTCTATTGCCAATCATGGAATTGCACCACAACATTTCGAAAGCCGCTCGTCGCGTACAGGACAAGCTATCACAGGTGAAGGTGAAGGATCTCCCCATCACCCCCTACATGCGGGCCTATGTCGAAAGCTATATCTCCACCGAGAAGAGCATGACTGCCAATCTGGGACGGACCGCGGATATCCTGAAGACGCTGCTCTCTTGCCGAAAAGGAGACCTGGAGGACCAAGTGCTCGTGGATTACGGAGGTGGCCAGGGGATGCTCAGCCTGCTCGCGCGGGAGTCGGGGCTGAGCCAAGTCTATTACAACGACATCAATCCCGATTCCGTCAAGGATGCCCGGACCTTGGCCCGTCATCTGGGACTGGAAGCCACCGATTACATCGAAGGTGAAATCCCAGCCATCGGCCGGGCTCTGGCCGGGCGGGGACGAGTGGCCACCCTGCTGGCCAGCAGCAATGTCATCGAGCATATCTACGATCTGGAGGCTCATGTGCGTGATCTGGCCTCTCTGGCGCCGGCTCCGTTCGCCGCCGTCCTCGCCACAGACGCGAATCCGTTCAACCCGCGGGTGAGGGCCAAACGGATGGCCACGCACAGGTATTACGAGGAAGTCGACCGGCCGCCCGACGAAACATTGTCGCGGCGGGACAGCCACTTGAGTTATCGCACGCTGCGACGACGACAATTGACCGAATGGGCCGAAATTGAAGGCGTCGAGGGTGATATCGAACCTCTCGTCACTGCCACACGAGGCTTGGCGGACGCAGATTTGCGGCTGGCGTTCGACCGCTGGCGGACGGATGGGCGCCTGCCAGTGCCGGAACATCCCACCAATACGTGCCACCCGGTTTCCGGGAATTGGTGCGAACGCCTGATCGATTTCCAGGCTCTGGCCGACAGTTTGAAGCAGGCCGGATTCGACACCCGGCGGGCGCCAGGAGGGTATGCTCCCCGTCGCGGCGCCGCCGGACTGGCCGTGCGCGCGATCAACAGCGCGATCCGGATTCTGGGACCTTCCGGGGTCGTGCTCTCCCCGGTCGTCATGGTCCTCGCCCTGAAGTCGCCCACCGCAGAGGAGGCGGTTTATTCCAGCCGATGACCCCCCCTTCGCGAACGCGCCGACTACAGATCGTTCATTACCAAAAGGGACGACCAGCGGAACTCTCACGCGTGCGTTCCCAGATGGCCGCCTCGGCGGCTTATGCCGACAGCTTCCTGGTCTTGGCTGCGGAGCTGGATGAACCTTGGCGGCCCCACTGGCCGGCCCGCCAAATGGCGCGCCACTTCGTTTCCAACGGAGGACCGATTCGACGCATAGCGAAGGAAATCTTCGCAGGCCTGTGGCTGGCGCGCCAGCGATGGCGCCGCCGGTTCGATGTGCTGCACACTCACCAAAACACGGGCCTGATCGTCGGCGTATTGTGGCTGTTGCTGACTGAAGCGCCGCTCGTTTTCGACAGCCACGATCTGTTCGACACGCGCCCGGCTGGATCACGAAACCTGGTCCGGCGGATCGGGAACTGGATCAAATGGCATATCTTGCAGAAGTATGTCCTGACCAAAGCCACCTGCGCTCTTCATGTGTCACCGGGCTTCATTGAAATCTACCGTCGTGAGTTTCCCCGGGGACGCCATGTGCTATTGTGGAACATTCCGTCTTTCTCTCTGAGCCAGCCAGAACGGAAATCCCCCGGAGTGAGCGCTCCGCCATCGTCATCAGGCGGAACGGAGCCCCCCCCTCTCCGCCTCGCCTATTTCGGCTTGCTGACTTCGTCGCGGATATCTCCCTGGTTTGTCCGACTCGTTACCTCGGTTCCGAATGTTCATCTCACGCTTCACGGCCGGTTTTATGAACATGAGGATGATGCGGCAACGTATCGGGAGGAACTGGAAAATGTTATCGCGGAACTTTCCGGGGAGAAAGTTCTCTGGAAAGGTCCATATACCAACGCTTCGGTTCCCGCTATTCTGGAAGAAGCCGATTTGCTTGTTTTTCCGATGACTCAGACTAATCGCAACTCCATTCACGCGCTGCCGAACAAGTTTTTCGAGACCTGCGCCGCCGGCCGTGGAATGATATATTCACATATATTGAAAGATATGGATCAACTGGCGATCGCCTACGAATTCGGCGCCGCCTTCGACCCCCACGACGAACCCGCTCTGCGCGCCCTGCTCGGAAAACTGGCCATGGACCGCGCGGCGGTGGAGAGAATGAAGGAGAATGCCAGGCGTTTTTTTTGGGAAGGCTCATGGTCGCCCGCCGCCTACGCAGCCGCGCTGGAGACCGCTTATTTCCCTCAAGCAGGCGCCGCCCTCCCCGACTCCGCCAACTAGCGGGCATACCGGACAAGTCTTGCGGGTTCGCGATGTTTTGTTGGTGTTTGATCCCGACTGGCGGCACGGTATGACTGCGGCCCCGTTTTCGTCCACAGAAGCAGGACGATTTCCGGCGAAGCAATCAAACGACCATAGTCAGGCTGCGCACACACCCGCCACCAGAATTGGCCCGCGCCCATAAACTGCCGGCCGGCTCCTCAACGCACATTCCTGGCAGTCACCGTTGATATGACTGGGCGAAGTCGGCGGCGGAGGCGGGTTTTTTGGCGATGTGTTTTT
>CAZYHO010000156.1:0-9871 GCA_964647495.1 uncultured Akkermansia sp.
TCGCACCGAACACCTCTGATCCGTGTACCGTGCCCCGCTGCACCTTCCACAGGACTCGCAGGCGGTTCGTGCAAAAATCCGCCATGCCTTCAGGGTGGCCTTTGCCGGAACCCCATCATTATTCCTCCCCTCAAATGGACAAACTCCAGGCCTGGGAGGTGAAGAGATCCACCATCCATCATGCCGCGTTGACCGCGCGACCATCGGCAGGCTATTCTCTCGAATGACGAGAACTCCGCCTGTGCGATGTCTTGCACCCTGGCTCAGGACAGTGGGGTGGCTGATCGCCGTGCTTTGGGTGTTTGGCGCGGCGGGCTTCGTTTTTCGTTGGTGGCTCATGAAGCGGGCGCATGAGCGGGTGGCGCTTTACACCGGTTCGATCCCTAGGCCGCCGTCCTCGATCACGGCAATGGGAGCGGCGGGCACGGCGGCAACCGGCGAGCCGGAGGTCACATCGGATGAATCACGCCGTGCCACGCCGGTGCGTGACCTGCCGCTGATCGGACCGGTGCTCAAAGGGGACGCCGACGCCATTCGCGCCTGGAAACACCAGACCAAGGAATTGAACGCTTTCGGCAAGTGGCTCGGCAATTGCCGCATCGACGGCACACTGAGTTTCAGGAAGTTCCTTGAGCAGCTCGGCGTCGAGGGAGCCGCGAACCTGAGCGAGGCCGAAGCCGCCGCCGAATTCCTGCGGCGTCTGGATGCGCTGGGCGATTTCCTGCCCGAGTGGAGGCGCGCCCTCGATCTGGGGCCTTGGGATTTCACCGGTGTCAACCTCTTTGAGCCCGTCGATCCACTCCTCGCAGAGCCTCCATCGATGTTGGTGTGGCGGACCGGTACGCTGGCGCAACGCCTGTGGGGCGCGGCGACGGAGGCCGCATGGCGCACCGGCGATTCGGCCGCGGCATGGCAGTCCTGGCAATCGATGGTGCTGAACGCGGAACGCACCGGTGACGTGGCCACGCTTCTGGGCGGGCTCGCGCAGGACGACGGGCGCCTCAGGTTTCTCGATACCTTGCAGGCCGGAATCCTGCTCGGCGGCTGGACCGACGATCAACTGGCCGCACTTCCGGCACAGCTCGGCTCCATCAGCGCGCTCGAATCGATGCGGCACTCCCTGGATGGAGAAAAACGGCAGGTGGAAATCCTGTTCAACCAATTGGCCTCTGGTGAGGGGCCGTTGGCGGATGCCATGCTGAGCCCTCTCAACAGCCCGACCACCCAGTGGCTCAACAGGCTCGCCCTCGGCCTGTCCACCTCGCAGCAGATGGCCGACAATCTCGCCGTCATCCAGGCATCCAGGGACAGGGCGCTGGAGCGATTCGACCCGGTGACCGGCATCCTCCTGCCAGCGTCAACAGCCGCCGGACCGCAAGTGAACGATCTGTCGCATTCCGGCTCGTGGTTCGACCGGTTCTATTTCCAGTACGCTCAGGCGATGGGCAATGTGGAACACAGCATCGCCAATCTGCCCGGAAGAATAGTGCATGTTCAAAGCTCCCTCGACCAGGCGCGCCTGGCGGCCGCGCTCGAGGCCTGGCGCCGCGCCAACGGGAGCTATCCCGACTCGCTGGCGTCCGTCGCCCCCGCCTTCCCGGACGGCGTCCCTCGCGATATCGCCACAGGCGGGCCATTCCGATATGAAAAGAACGACGACGGCCGCTTCACCCTCTGGGGCGCCGGCTTCGACCAGCACGACAACGGCGGCGATCCGGCACACGATGTCGTGTGGGCATCGAAACCGGTACGCCCCGATCATTAGCCAATCGAGAAGACATTTTCGTGCTTCGCGTTCTATGTGGGCAATCAGACAAAGCGTCTCCCTTACGCAGTGTCTCAGAACCTGTTGAGTTGACTCGAACACCGTAACGCCCCGTGATGAACCACGAATCACTCGAATCACACCAATAATATCCGCCGCCCGCTCAATACACACGTAGCAGGCCTTCTGTATATGATTCGTGCCATTCGTGATCGTGGTCAAAAACGGTTTCGCAGGCTGGAAGCCCGCGGGGCGTGCGGGCCGGAGGCACCGCATCACTTCTGGGCACAAGAAAGCGCGCCACAGTTTGTCTTAATCTGTTTAAGATGAGTTGTTAATGACAAATCTTAGTGGCATTGGGCGCGCAGTCTGGAAGGAAGCGTCACGCTCGGCGAGGCAGCGTCAGTTTGGTCTTGTCGGAACGCGACGCCGAAAGTAGTTTGGAATCGTGAACGATGATGCCATGCATTTGCCTGATTGGATTCAATTGCCTGCCGAATTATCGGCCAAGGCTCGAGAGGTGCGAGGCTTGCCGGAGCGGGTGCTGCGTTTCATCCGGCTGGAAGTGGAGATGGATGAACGGCGGCGGCGCTACCATCCCGACACGCTGGCCTTGGTTCAGCGGGCGCGGACGCTGGTCAAAAAACGCCAGGCGAAGGGCATGGAGCAGCGGGAGGCGGCGATGCAGGATTTTCATCCGAAGTATATGGAGATCATAAAGTCTCTCTAAACGGTGCATCGCGCACTACGGCAGCTTGTTCCATCGGCTGGCTGGCACAATCCAGCGGCTGCACGATTGGGCGCGCATCACGAAGCGCGCCTGGCTCCACAGCCGCCGCGATGAGAGATCAAGAGATTAAACATTAAACGGTGAATCTGAACCGAGCGAAGCGGGCCGATGGGTGTGAAGTCGGATCCTGGATGGAGAATTCGGCTTTCGAGTGCATTTTTGTTGCCTTCCGGGCTGTGCTGCCGGCAGGCGTCATCGCCTGACGACGAAATGACGTGCCCGGTCTTCAGCTCAACCGCCAGTCGCAGCAGAAAGCCTGTGAGAAATACGGGTTAAGGCGTGGGGGCGCTCAGTACGACGCGCAGGCGAGCGAAGTTCGGAGACAGTCCTTCCGGGAAAGTGTATGAGATGGTGGTGTCGTTGTTCACCGTCGGAGTCACCGTCGTCCACGATTCCGGCGCCGCTCCGAGTGAGGTTGATGTTTCGATGAGGTAGAGAATATCTCCACTGCTCACGGCATAAGGCCTTTTGGTGAAGGAAAGTGAGCCGCCGGTGAAGGCCGGGAGCGTGTCGGGCACGGTGGGATTCAGCCCGGACAAGGCATATTCCAAAAGATTGGGAATACCATCGTTGTCGGGGTCGGCGCCCGGCGCCTTCTGAGCCGTGGTCAGTTCGAAGAATTCCTCCATGAAGGAGGCGAACCCGGGCAGGGAAGAGGGCGAGTAAAGTTCCAGGACTTCCTCTTCGGTCAGCGCCCCGGTGTAAATGCGGAGGTCGGCCACATCGCCGACCAAGTGGCGGATGGGGGCGCCCCGGTTGTTGGTGGCGCCGAGATACATGGGCAAGGCCCACGGCGATTCGAATGTACTCAATGGTCCCGCCAGCTCGTGATTCACCGTCACCCCGAAGCTGTCCACATAGGCGGTCGAATACAATTCGCCGTCGGTGATCTCCCAAGTGATGGCAAAGTGATGCCATTCTCCGTCTGTGAGGGTGCCTCCCGGATGAATGGCCCGCTTGTCGATGCCGTCATCGCCGCGGAAGATAATGCCGGTGCGGCTGCCCGCGCTGTTGCTATTGATCGCCAGTTGAAACATTGCCGCCGCTCCCGGGTTGATCACCCCTAGGATGCCGGCCTCCGAGCTTTGCGTGGTGCGCAGCCAAAAGGCCACGCTCCCGCTGAAAGTCGTGTCGAAGATGTCGCCGGCGGGCAGGTTGGTGGCTCCATTCGGGGGCGAGTCACTGGTCAAATCAAGATAGGTGGCGCCGTCGAAGGTGAAGGCGCTGGCAATGGCAGGATTGTAATCGATGGGGCCGTCCGTGAAGAACGCCTCTCCGATGACCGTCGCGGCGGGCGCGCCGTCGATGCGGTTGGCGATCACGCCGTCTTCATCGGCGGCCTCGAACGTGTAATGGGAAATCAACTCGGCCGCGTGGGTCCGAACCGGGGAAATGAGCGTGGCGACCGATGCGAGGGCCGACAGCATGGATCCAGGGACGAGAACTCGGCCGGGGTGCCGTTGGCTTGGTGGTGTCATAGTGGTGCGGGACGGTCTTTTCAGGATTGGCGGTGTGGGCGTCGGAGCGCGAGGAGGAGTGCGCCGGCCGCCAAACCGAAGAATGGCAGCCCGGCTGGCTCGGGGATCGTATAAATCGCCAGCACCTCATCGCTGGTGAGCGCCCCCTCATAGATGCGGAGATCCGCCACGGAGCCGACGAAATAGCGGTTGCCCAGCGGGGTGCCCCGGTTGTTCATGGTGCCGAGAAGCAACGGAAAGTCCCAATCGTCATCGAAGTCGGCGTTGAGGATCTCGTTTCCTCCGCCGGCCGTGGTCGAACCATTCCCCTCGGACAGCAACGAACCGTTGAGGTAAAACTCAGTCGCCAACGAGCCCTCGTCGATGGTCCAGGTGATGGCGTAGTGGTTCCACTCGCCGTTGCGGTAGGTGAGGTCGGTGTTGAAGCCGGTCTGCAAGGTGCCGTCGGTATCGCGGAAGGAGACCCCGAGGCGGGCCGCACCATCGGCGTTGGCCGCCAACTGGAACAACCCGGTGGCCTCGGCGCTGGTCGTCCCCAGGATCGCTCCCTGGGCCGTTTGCGTGGAGAGAATCCAGAGCGCGACGCTGCCGCTGGCCGCGGTTCCGGCGATGGGCAGGCCGGCGCCTCCGAACGGCGGCGAGGCCGTTCCCAGATCGACGTAGCCGAAGTTGTCCGCACTGGTACTGGTGAACTGGATGGCGGTGGTGATGTCGGGATTGATGTCCACGGGGCCGGCCGTGAAGCCCACGGTGCCCGCTGCGCCGGCGATCGTCCCATCGGGCGCGCCGCTCACCTGATTGTCGGCGTTCCCGGCGAACGTATAATGCGAAAGCAACGTGGCGGCGCGGACCTCAGAAGATGACGCACCCAGGATGGCGGCCACCGCCAGCATCGGGACGAGCGAAACGAGAGGCCGACGCGAACCATTCCCGCGCGCAAGGAAAGTCTCAGGTTTTGTGCCGGGCAGAAGTGAAGTGAGATGGTTGATATTCATGGTGGTATGTTGCCCTAATAGCCCGCGGCATGATCCCGCGCCGGTGATTCGTTTTCGGGCACGCTTCAGACGAAGCCGTCCCTTTTGAGGGGGTGTGCCCTCTTAGTGCGTATTCCCGATCCCAAAACCATCATCCGACCCGCGGATTTCCGGAAAAATTTTCCGGAGGCTGAGGTCGGGGGCCGTTCGCGGCCCTCATTGGCGGCCGGGAATTCGCGTGGAGAGACCGGGGAAAGGCTTTCCGCCGGCCTTGCGTCACGTCATGAGGCGGCGGAGGAAGACGGGGGTCTGATCTCGGCCCGGAGCCAGGCGCGGGCGTAGGCCCAGTCGCGTTCCGCAGTGGGCACGGAGATGCCCAGGAGCGAGGCGGCCTCCGCGAAGGTGAGGCCGACGAAGTAACGCAGCTTGACCAGTTCGGCCTTGCGCGGGCTGAGCTGGGCGAGCTTGTCGAGCGCGTCGTGAACGGCGAGGACTTCCTCCGGCGGGGCCGGCGCGGCGTGATCCTCGACGCGGCGGGAGACGGGAGCCCAGCCGCTGCCGCGCTTTTCCGCCTGGCGGCGGCGGGCGCGGTCCACGCGGATGCGGCGCATGGCCTCGGCGGCGGCGGTGTAGAAATGCGTGCGGTTGCTGAAACGGGCGCGCCCTTCCTCATCGACCAGCCGCATCCAGGCTTCGTGGACCAGGGCGGTCGGTTGCAGGGTTTGGCCAGGGGCCTCGCGCGCTATTTGCGCGGCTGCGATGGTTTTGAGAGTGGCGTACACCCGCTTGAGCAGGGCCGAGGCGGCCTCCGCTCCGCCCTGTTCGGCCTCTTGCAGCAACCGGGTGATGTCCGTCTTCATGGCACGACCGTCAACCGTAATGGCAACGACCCAAGGACTACCTGCGGTCGCCTCCAGATCAAGGTTTACCATCCGCTCGCGACCGGCGGGAAAATGCCGCCCCCCTGATGGAACGCGCGCCGAGGCCGGGCGCCGCCGCGTGCTTTGCTACCGCGGTCCGCCGGGCGGCATGGGCGGCGGCTTCTCTTCCGAAAGCGGCGGCAGTTCCGTGAGCACCCACGGCTGGGTCGGCACATGGGACGCGTCGGGCGCCGGCGGGAGGGGCGTCGCGAAGAGCTTCAGCACGGAGGGATGTCCGTTCACCGCCAGCAAATGACGGTGCGTTGCCACGGCCAGGGAGCGCACGGGTGCGGGCACGGGGTAGCGTCCGAGCGGGCGCCAATCCTCGGTGCGCCAGAGCAGGACCTCTTCCTCGTCCCCGGCCGAAAACAGGGTTTTCCCATCCGTGGCGAACGCGAGGAAATTGACCACCTGCTTGTGGCCGGAAAGGCTGGCGACCGCCTGCCCGCTGGCCGTGTCCCAGATTTTGACCAGGTTGTCATGGGCGCCGGTGGCGAGCCAGCGGCTGTCGGGGGAAAAGGCCACGCCGCGGATGTCCTGTTTGTGCCCGGTGAGCACATGGAGGATACGCCCGCTCCGCGCCTCCCGGAGAATGGCCCGCCGATCCTGGGAGACCGTGGCGTGCAGCCGGCCATCCGGGGAAAACGCCGAGCCGAGAATCAAGCGATGGTGCTCGTGATCATGGGCGAGGACGGCGCCGGTGCGGGTATCGATCAAATACAAATGGTTACGGTCGCAGAGGCCGAGGAGGCTGCCGTCGGCCGAGAGCGCGCTGAGGCATTCGGAAAAGGGTTGCGCCGGCAGCGCGCGCCGGCCGAGGCTTCGGCCCGAAGCCGTGTCCCACACTTCCAGCACGCCGCTTTCGTAGAGGGTGACGAGTTGTTCGCCCGTGGGGGAAAAAGCCAACGGCCAGCCCTTGGTGTCGATCATGGTGACGGCCTCCAGGGTATCCGTGCGAAAGATCAGGGGCCGGGCCGCGTCCGAACAAATGGCGGCGAGAGTTCCATCCGGGGACAGCACCACGCCTCCCATGCCGAACCTCGCCCGCACGCCGGAAATTTCCTCGCGTGGCGGGGGTTCGGTCGTCCGCCAGAGCATGACGGTTTCATCCTTGCCGCCGCTGGCCAGCCATTGCCCGTCCGGCGAGAAAGCCAGGGCCGTCACTTCGTTGCGATGGCCGGTCAACCGGGTTTTTTCCCGGCGCACCGTCATGTCCCAGAGCAGAATCCGCTGATCGGCCGACCCCATGGCCAGCACGTTTTCCACGGGCGAGGCCGCCAGCGCGGTGACGCCGGTGCGCGCCTCGAACGGGCCGGACAGGCGCCCGCCCTCCGGCAGCGACCACACCGAAGGCGGCAGGGATCGCAAGGTTGAGCAACTCGCCAGCCACGACCCATCCCCCGCCAGCGCCAGGCCGAACGAGGAATCCTGCGCCACCGCGCCGAGTTCCCTCGCGGTGGCCACATCCCACCAGCGTGCCTTGCCTGCGCCCGATCCGGTCGCCAGCGTGGCGCCATCGGCGCTGAAGGCGAGACGCGTGCCGGCGTTGGGCAGCACGCGCATCCGCTCGCCGTTCTCGTCTTCCTGCCAGGCCCACAGCCGGGTCTCGCCGTAAACTCCATACCAACGATCGTCCCTCACCCCCACCGCCATCAACGGTTCGGTCGGAGAATAGAGCGGACGAGCCGCCGTGATTTCGAGGCGTCTGACCAGCCGGAAATCCGGCACCGACCAGACATGCAGATGCGTCACATCGCCCGCGGCCAGAAACCGGTCGTCGTGCGAGAAGGAAACGCCCACCACGCGCGAATCCCCCTCCAGCGGCGTGGCCAACACCCGCGCGGACGCGACATCCCACACGAGGATGCGCCCTCCCAGGTCGCCCGAGGCGAGCAGGCGCCCGTCGCGGGAAAAGGCCACCGTGCTCACCATATTGTCATGCCCCTTGAACACCGCCGCCTGGTTGCCGCGCGTGTGGCCCTCCAGATAATACCACTCGAATCCGCGGAGATCGGGCAGAAGACCGGATTGCGGCAGATAGCGCTCCACCAACTGCGCCACCTGACCGGTTTCCCCCCGCGCCAGCAACAAACTCGCAGCACTCATGTCCGCCTCGTAAGCGCGCAGGAGCGCTTCCTCCCGCAGCGCGTCGGCGACCCGCTCCGCCTTCATCGAACGCAGGGCCAGTCTCGTGCTGGCCACCGTGCCCGCCAGCAACGCCACCAGCACCGCGGCCACCGCGGCGAAAAACGTCCGGTGCCTGCGGATGGTTTTCTTCAGCGAATACAAGGCGCTGGGCGGCCGCGCCAGCACCGGTTGATCCCGCAGATACCGCTCCAGATCCGCCCCAAGAGCTTCCGCCGATTCGTAACGTCGCCGCCAGTCCTTCTCCAGGCACTTCAGCACGATCCAATCCAAATCCCCGCTCAGCAACGAGGCGCGTACACCGGTCGTGGTCGTCACCCCGGTCGCGGCCAGCGACCGCAACCGTTGCGACGGGCGCGCCGGATCCTCCTCGCGGATGAGGCGGCGCACCTCGTCCAGCCCTTTTTCCTTGAGGACGGCTTCCGGGATCGGCGTCGCGCCGGTCAGCAATTCGTAGAGCAGCACGCCCAGCGCATAAATGTCGGCGCGGGCATCGACCTCATGGCCGGCCAGCCCGGTTTGCTCCGGACTCATGTATAACGGCGTACCGATAACGTGTCCGCTCTGCGTGTGCGGCGAGAATTCGCCCGGCTCCGACTGCGTCGCCTTGGCCACGCCGAAGTCGATGACTTTCACGATCGGCGTCCGTTGCTCCTCCACGACGAGCACGTTGGAGGGCTTCAGATCGCGATGCACGATGCCTTTCTGATGCGCGTGCCGGAGGGCGCGGCAGACCTGGACCATCAACTCCAACCGCCCGCGCAGGGGCACATGCGTGGCGGTGCAGTAATCGGTGATCTTCACCCCCTCCAGCAATTCCATGGTGATGAACGGCCGGCCGGTGGGCGTGGCGCCCGCGTCGAAAATGCGGGCGATATTCGGGTGATCCATCAACGCCAGCGCCTCCCGCTCCTTCCCGAACCGGCGCACCACCTCCTGTGTGTCCATCCCCGGCTTGAGAATCTTCAGCGCCACCTGCCGCCGCAACGGTGCCTCCTGCGCCGCCTGCCACACCGTGCCAAAACCGCCCTCCCCCAGACGCCGCACCAGCCGGTAGTGGCCGATCCGGTCGCCCGGTTGCTCGCCGGAGAAGTCACCCGCCGCCACCCGCCCGGGCTCGAAGCCCGTCAGCGCCCCCTCCGCCTCCTCCGCCTCCTCCTCCGGAGGCTCGGCCGGCCCCTCCATGAACCCGCCCTCCATGTGCATCCCCACCAACACCTCGATCCGCCGCCGCCGCGCCACGTCCTCGCCGCACTCCGCCGCCAGATACCCCGCACGTTCCACCGCCGGCAAGGCGATCGTCGCCAGGAAAATCGCCTCTTCCGTGTCCAGCGCCCCGCCAGATCCACTATCCGCCGCCGGTTTTCTATTCGTGTCCATTCGTGAAATTCGTGGTTAAAGCCACAGCCGAACTTGAACCACGAATTTCACCAATGAACACGAATATCTCAGGTGTGATCGGTGCGGGGAAGGGGCACGGTGCAGCGGTATACGGATCAGAGGTGTACGGTGCGAGGACACACGCCCGCTCCAGAACTCGGACATGAAAGCGAAGCTCCGGGGTGGGACGCGATCCTCCGGGCGCGTCAGCGGTTGGCGCGTGCAGGGGATGGCCCGGTTCCCGATTCTCCCGAGGCTGTCAAGCCGGAGGCGAACGATTTGTTCGCACAGGAAATAGGAGACACCCACTTTTCTCTAATCTTATGAAGGAATTGAAAAGTGGGTGTCTGCCTTCTGCATCTTCTGCCTTCTGCATCTCTTACGGATGCTCGGGGAGCTTTCCGAGTCTTCGCGCTTTC
>CAZYHO010000157.1:0-5666 GCA_964647495.1 uncultured Akkermansia sp.
GGATCCCACGAGGCGTACAGCGGACGCGTCAACAAACGCATCTGTTTTTCATGAAATACATTGTCCACGGGAGTGTCGTCTTCGGTGACCAAATGGGAGACATCCGGGCGCGGCACTTCCATCACCCGGTTCGCTTCTTCCTCTTTCAGGGTCGTGATCATGATCCGCCCCACCCTATGCCAAATACCCGCGCCCGGCAAGCGGACTCCGGCTCGTGCCACCGGACCGCGACCATGAGCACGCTCCAATGATCGTGGCGGAACGCACGCGCGCGCTCCCCGGAGTTCGCCCCGGAGTTCGCCAATAAAGCCGAATGCGCGTGGTTCCATTCCCCGCTGATTTTTCGATTTTGGTAATGGAGGGATTTTCGACTTTCCTGCCTCCCGTTCCGTCCCGTAGGTCCGGTTTCTCACTCACGCCATGCTGCGCTGCCCACACTGCTGCATTTCTCTGCAACGCGAGACCTCACCGATCGGCGTGTTCTGGAGGTGTGTGTCGTGCGAGGGGCGGCTGTTCACGCTGGCCGTGCTGCGCAAGCAGCTTGAGGCGTCGTACGTGAACCGTCTGTGGCGGAGCGCCCGGGATTCGGCGCCCGCCGCCTCGGTGCCGTGCCCGATGTGCCGGAACGCCATGCGCGAGGTGTCCACCGCATCAGCGGAGAATGTGCAGGGCGCCATTCATCTCGATGTGTGCACGGCCTGCCACACCGTCTGGTTCGATGTCCATGAGATCGAGAGCGCCCGGGAGGCGGCGCCGCTTGTGCTGGACGAGCGGGAGCTGCCCGCGCGAGCCCGGGAAATCCTGGCGATCGCGCGGGTGGAGGAACGGCGCCGCGATTACGAACGTGAAGAGCTGCTTTTGGGCGCCCCGCCCACCGATTTCTGGACGGCCGTGGTGACGCTTTTCGGCGTGCCGGTGGAAGTCGACCGCGGTCCGCTTTCGCGCACGCCATGGGTCACGATCTCGGCGATCGCCGGCATGGCGGCGGCCAGTCTGCTGGCATGGTATGCCTTTCCCGACTGGATATCGGAGTGGGGTTTTCTTCCGATCGATCCGCTGAGATGGGGTGGCGCCACGTTGCTGACGTCGTTTTTTCTGCACAGCGATTTTTTTCATTTGCTTGGAAATGCCCTGTTCCTGGCGGCGTTCGGCGTGAGGATCGAGGACCGGTTCGGGCATGCCGGCATTGTTTGCCTTCTCGTGGTGGCCACGATTGCCGGCAGTTTTTTCCACTTCGCCGGAGATCCGCGGGCCACGATCGTCTGCACAGGCGCGAGCGGCGGGGTGTCCGGTGTGATCACGTTGTACGCGTTGCTTTTTCCCAAGGCGATCCTCGTCGCGGTGCTCCGGATCGGGCTCTATTTCCGATGGATCCGATTCCGGGCCGTCTGGGGGTTCGCGTTCTGGCTATTCTGGCAGGCGGTCCTGATCTTCAAGCAGGTAGCTGGCGAGGGCAACGTTTCCGGTCTTGCTCACGCCGGCGGCATTGCGGTCGGTGTGCTCGCGTGGGCGCGCGTGCGGTGGACGGAACGGATCGCGGCTGAATCCCGGCCGTCGGAAAGTGGGTATACCCGGCGATGAGTGCCATCACCAGTCGAAACAGCTTGGCCTTGGGGCGGCGGCGTGATTGGATGCGGCAATGTCAACCTCGGTGGCTCGCAACGGCCTGCGCTCACTTCCGCGTGGTCTGGTCGTCTTTACTCTGGCTTATTTGCTGGCCGCTGTGGCGGGCGCGCTGATCTCCGGGAACAGGGAGTTTGTCTTCTACATTGTGGTGATGCTGGTGCTGATCGCGGCCATCGGGCTGGTGCACCGGAAAGCCGGACTCTCGCCCGGGCTCCTGTGGGCGCTGAGCGTCTGGGGGTTGCTGCACATGGCGGGCGGGCTGGTGCCGGTGCCGTCCGGCTGGCCGTACAACCCGCCCAACCCGGTGCTCTACAGCCTGTGGTTCATTCCTGACCTGCTGAAGTACGATCAGGTCGTGCACGCCTATGGCTTCGGCATCACGACGTGGCTGTGCTGGCAGGCGCTGCGCTCGGCCGCGCGCGCGCCGGACGGTGGCCCGCTGCGTCCGACGCTCGGTGTGCTCACGCTGTGTGCGGCCGGCGGCATGGGGTTTGGCGCCTTCAACGAGGTCATCGAGTTCGTCGCCACACTGATCATGCCGCACACCAACGTCGGCGGTTACGTGAACACAGGCTGGGATCTGGTTTCGAATCTCGTCGGATCGGTGGCCGCCGCCGCCGGCATCCGCTGCTTGTGGAAACCGGCCTGAAAGATTCTGAAACTTTAGTGTCGGAATTCGCGGCCGGATTTGTTCTGATGGTGGGAAACCAGCCACCATGAACGAGGAACCACATGCCATCGATGATCGCGAATTGCTGCGTTCATACGTGAGCGATGGATCGGACCGTGCTTTTGGCGAGCTGGTGAGGCGCCATCTGCCTGCGGTGTATTCCGCGGCCTTGAGGCGTGTGAATGGCGAGCGTTCGCTGGCCGAGGACGTGACGCAGGAGGTCTTCGCGGATCTGGCGCGGAAGGCGCGGGCGTTGCCGCCGGAGGTGGTGCTGGGCGGCTGGCTTCACCGGCACACGGGATTTGTGGCGCTGAAGTCGATCGACCGCGAACGCCGGCGCCGCACTCGCGAAGAGGAGGCCGCCGCCATGAACGCCATGCATCTGACCGATCCATTGTGGCATCAGCTTTCCCCGCTGCTCGACGAGGCGCTCGACCGCCTGCCGGAGCCCGATCGCG
Organism: uncultured Akkermansia sp.; assembly: GCA_964647495.1. Taxonomy (GTDB): domain Bacteria; phylum Verrucomicrobiota; class Verrucomicrobiia; order Verrucomicrobiales; family V1-33; genus CAJBME01. Next base: position 2,755 of record CAZYHO010000157.1, read on the forward strand.
ACGCGCTCGTCCTGAGGTTTTTCGAAAGGCACGACTACCGCGCGGTCGGCGAGGCGCTCGGAGTGAGCGACGATACCGCGCAGAAACGCGTCAGCCGCGCCTTGGAGAAACTGCGTGTCTGGCTCGGCCGGCACGGTGTGACGAGCACGGCGGGAGCCTTGTCCGCGGTGCTGACGGCGGAGGCGGTGCGGTCCGCCCCGGCATCGTTGGAGAGTGCGCTGGCAGGCACGGCGCTCGCCACGGCGGCCTCGAGCGGTGACGCCGTGTCCTGGTGGGATCTGATGTCGCGCGCGACGCGCTGGAAACTGGCGGCGGGCGGCGTGGCGCTGGCCGGCACTCTGGCCTGGCAGCAGGTCGAGCTGAGGCGTTGGCGCGCGGAGGCGAAATCAGCCGGCGCGGCCGCGGCGGCGGCGTCCGTGGCGCCACCCGTGCCGCCCGCGCCGGCGCGAGCGCGCCCTGCGGCCGGGGGGGCGGCGGACTCGCCGCACGCGGATGTGATCGCGGAGGCGGCGCGCATTTTGCGAGGCGGGGCGCAGGACGTGAGTTCGACCACGCAAGCGCTGGCGGTGCTCGCGAGAATCGATGGCGCGCGGATCCCGGAGGCGCTGGCCGGCGTGGCCGCCGTGAACGACGAAGCGGCGCAGGCGTTGATTTACAAATACCTGATCGGGCGGTGGGCGGAATCGCAGCCGGTGGAGGCGCTCGTATACGTCCAGGAGACGCTGCCCTTCCAGTGCCGGCCCGGTGTGTTCGAGGGTGTGCTCACCGCCTGGGCGGGCAACGACCCCGAGTCCGCGCTCGCGTGGTTCCAGAAAAGCCGGGGCAGCGCGCCGCCGCCGCTCCGCGAATCGCTGCTCGCCACCATCTTTCGCGGGCTCGGCACACGCGATCTGAACGGCGCCGTCGTCCAGCTCGGCTGGGTGCGCACCGAAAACGAACGCGGCCAGGCTCTTCGCGGCCTGCTCGACGCCGTGCGCACTGACGAGGACCGGCAATCGGTTTTGCGGAGCGCCGATACGATCGAGGACGAGGAGGCGCGCCGGCAGCTCCGCCGCGCCGTGGTCGAACAATGGGCGCAAGCCGACGCCTCCGCTGCGGCCGCCTTCGTCGAGAGCGCCGAACCGGAGCACGAACGCAGCGCGTTGATGGACAGCCTGGGGCTGGCCTGGCTCCAGACCGAACCCGAAGAGGCTGCCGATTGGTGGGTCGAGCAGGCCCCGGGATCGCAGACACTCATCAAGATCATGAACGTATGGGCGCATAACGATCCGAATGCCGCCGGTGAGTGGCTCGGCCGCCTGCCCGCCGGTCCGGAGAGCGATCCGGCGCGCATGACGTTTGCCCGCCAGATCGCGGAGATCGATCCGGAGAGCGCCCTGCAGTGGGCGGAAACCATCTCCGATGCCGGCATGCGCGAGCCGACCATCGATCACGTCTTCGGCGAGTGGCACGCCCGTGATGCCGCCGCCGCCCACAACTTTCTGCAGAAATCCACCTGGCCGGAGGAGCGAGTGGCGCGCCTCGCCCCTTCGGCCTCACCTGAGACAAACCAACAACAGCAATGAAACTGCCAATAACTCAATGCCTGGTGCTCGGCCTGGCCGGCGCCGCCATCACCACCGTGTCCGCCACCGAACCCGGTGTGCGCGACCGTCCGGCCGCGGACTACATCCTTCACGAATGGGGCACGTTCACCACCGTGGCGGCCTCCGACGGCTCGCTGCTCCCGGGCGTCGAGCGCGAGGAGGAAGCGCTGCCCGCTTTCGTGTACGCACACGAAGCCATGCACAACAACACGTTTATCCCCATGCTGCTCACCAAAGGGATAAGCTGGCACCGCCCGCTCGCCAACGTGACTGTGCGCATGGAGACGCCGGTCATTTATTTCTATACCGAAAAACCCTTCGAGGCCCGCGTCGAGGTGGGCTTCGAGGGCGGCACAATCAGCCAATGGTACCCGCAGCGGTCTGGCGGCGAGGAGTTGCCGCCGCTCAAGCGCGACGCCAAAGGCATGCCGCTGGCAAAAGAGAACGCGATCGATTTCGCCAAAGGCCACCGGGGGTCCATCGTCTGGGACGTGAAAGTCGAACCGCCCGGCGAGGACGTCTTTGGCCGTGTCTTCCGCGGCGGCGAAACACCGTCCTGGCTCCACCCGCGCCAGCCGGACTCCGCCCTCGTCACCACCGCGAACGGCGAAGCCGAAAAATACCTGTTCTATCGCGGTCTCGGCCGGCTCGACCCGCCGGTCCGCTTCAGCACCACCGACTCCGCCCTCCACGTCGTCAACGCCAGCCCCGATCCGGTCCGCCAATGGCTCGTCTTCGATCTGAACGACAGCCGCCAGGCGCGCTGGCTCACGCCGCCGCCCATCGAGCCCGCCGCCGACCCGGCCGCGACAGCCGCGAAGTCAGCCGCTGAGCCGATTCCGCTCCAGGCGCACGAATACAAGGCAGATTGGCGCAAGCCTCTCTACGAGGACGCCGCGCGCCTGCTCACCGACGCCGGCCTGACCCGAGCCGAAGCCGATGGCATGCTCCAGACCTGGTGGGCGAGTTATTTCGAAAAACCCGGCCTGCGCGTCTTCTGGGTCGTGCCGTCATCTTACGTCGATCGGGTGCTCCCGCTCACTGTCACTCCCGCGCCCCGCGAAAGCGTCCGCGTCATCGTCGGCCGCACCGAACTCATGACCCCCGCCTTCGAACAGCGCTTGCTCGCTGACTTCGCCGCCACCACCGAGGAAAAACCCAACCGCTGGCTCCACGACCGCTATTTCCTCGCCTACGACGCGCGCGTGAAACAACTCGGCGGTCAGACGGCGGCCAGGTAAGGGGTTCATAGTTCACGGTGCACGGTGCACGGTTGGGGAGGTGCAGGGTGCAGGGGTTCACGGTGCAGGGGTTCACGGTGCAGGG
>CAZYHO010000157.1:5766-9859 GCA_964647495.1 uncultured Akkermansia sp.
GGTTGGGGAGGTGCAGGGTGCAGGGGTTCACGGTGCAGGGGTTCACGGTGCAGGGTTGAGGGAGGTGCCTGGTGAAACATGGGGCACATCGGGCTTATGTGCCCCATGTGCCCCATGCCCCGTGAACCGTGAACCGTGAACCGTGAACCCACTGCATCCGCTTAACAGCCTTTCGGGGCTTCCTCATGATCGGGGAACATTCCGGATTCAGGTTTTGCGTTGTCGAAGGCGCGTGGATCGATAGAATGACACGGACTTGGGTCCGCCGAAGTCGCGTCATGATATCCATCACATCTCCCGGGCGCGTTTTTCACGCCCTCCTGTCCTGTCTGCCTTTCCGTTTCGAGGGTGCCGCCCCGCTCCGCCGGTCTCGGCAAGCCTCGGGGACGGCTGCCCGCGGACAACTTCCGTGGTTTGCGGCCTTTCTCCTGTCCGGTGCCCTGGCGAGCCCGCTGAAGGCCGAACAGTCCGGCGACCTCACCTACGCCAGCGACGGCGTTGCCGTCACCATCACCGGCTATACCGGCGCCGGCGGAGAGGTGGTCATTCCCGGCATCATCGCGGACCTGCCGGTCACGGCCATCGGAACGGAGGCATTCCGCCTCGTTACCTCCATGAGGAGCGTGACGATCCCCGATAGTGTCACCAGCATCGGCAATCAGGCGTTCTTTGGCTGCAGGCTCCTGATGAACGCAATGATTCCTGATAGCGTCACCAGCATTGGAGACCAGGCGTTCTTTGATTGCATATTTCTGGATAACGTGAGCCTTCCCGATAGCGTCACCTTCATCGGGGACTGGGCTTTCTCTGGCTGCACGAGCCTGACAAGCGTGACGATCCCCGAAAGTGTCGCCAGCATCGGGCAAGGCGCCTTCGGGGGTTGCGCGAGCCTCGCGAGCGTGAGCCTCCCCGATAGCGTTACCAGCCTCGGTGACTCGGCGTTCAGTGGGTGCACTGGCCTGACGGGCGTGACGATCGGCGACGGCGTGACCAGCATCGGGATGTGGACGTTTTATGGCTGCACGAACCTGACAAGCGTAACGATCCCCGAGAGCGTGACCAGCATTGGAATCGAGGCATTCGGTTGGTGCATGGGTCTGACGAGCGTGACGATCCCCGAGAGCGTTACCGACATCAGGGATGGGGCCTTCAGGGGCTGTACGAGCCTGACGAGCGTGAACCTCCCCGAGAGTGTCACCAGCCTCGGATCCTCCGCATTCCGGGAGTGCGTGGCCCTGACGAGCGTGACCATTCCCGAGGGCGTGACCAGCATCGAAGACCAGGCGTTCTATGACTGCACGAACTTGGCGAACCTGACGATCGGCCACAGCGTCGTCCGCATCGGGAATGGCGCGTTCCATGGCTGCACGAGTCTGACGAGCATGAGCCTCCCCGACAGTGTCACCAGCATCGAGTCCGGAGCCTTCAGCGGCTGTACGAACCTGACGAGCGTGACCATCCCCGAGAGCGTGACCAGCATCGAAGATCAGGCGTTTTCTGGATGCACGAGCCTTACAAGTGTGACGATCCCCGATAGCGTCACCACTCTTGGCGACTGGGCCTTCACAAGTTGCACGAACTTGGCGGACGTGACGATCGGCAACGGCCTCACCAGCATCAGGAGTCAGACGTTCAGAGACTGTACGAGCCTCGCGAGTGTGATCTTTCCAGCGAGCCTCATCAATATCGGGGGCGCTGCGTTCTATGGCTGCACGAGTCTGAAAACCGTAACGATCCCCGATAGTGTTGCCAGTATTGTAGATTCGGCGTTCTATGGTTGCACAAGCCTGACGAGCGTGACGATCGGCGACAGTGTCACCTGGGTGGGAGCGAGGGCGTTCTATGGCTGCACGAACCTGGTGAGCGTGATTATCCCCGATAGCGTTATTAATTTGGGTGAGAGGGCGTTCTATGATTGCACGAACCTGGTGAGCGTGACGATCGGCAACGGCGTCACTGTCATCCCGGATGATACATTTTATGGCTGTACGAATCTGACGAGCGTGATCATCGGCAACGGCGTCACCAGCATCGAGCGCCGGTTATTTGCCGGCTGCACGAACCTGACGAACGTGACCATCGGCAATGGCGTCGCCTCCATCGGCGAGGCGGCGTTTTATGGCTGCACGGGCCTGACGAGCGTGACCATTCCCGACAGCGTCACCAGCATCGGAACCAGGGCGTTCTTTCGCTGCACGGGATTGACGATCGTGACCATCCCGGAGGGCGTCATCAGCATCGAAGACGGGGCGTTCGCTGAATGCACGCAGTTGGCGAACGTGACGATCTCCGACAGTGTCACCAGCATCGGGAGAGAGGCGTTCGCCGGTTGCACGAACCTGGCGAATGTGACGATTGGCAGCGGTGTCACCAGCCTCGGTGACGGGGTGTTCTATCATTGCAGGAGTCTGACGAGCGTAACCATCCCTGAGAGCGTCAAGAGCATCGGGGATTCGGCGTTCTCTGGCTGCTCGGGCCTGACAAGCGTGATGATCGGCAGCAGCGTCACCAGCATTGGAAATGACGCGTTCAGTTGGTGCACGAGCCTGATGAGCGTGACGATTCCCGAGGGCGTCACCAGCATCGGGGAGCAAGCGTTCCTTCGCTGCGTGAGTCTGACCAGTATCGCGATTCCCGAGAGCGTCACCAGCCTCGGGAACATGACGTTTTTTGAATGCACGAGCCTGACGAGTGTGACGATCCCGGATGGCATTGCCAGTATCGGGAAGATGGCGTTTTATGGCTGCGTGAACCTGACGAGTGTGACGATCCCCGACAGCGTCACCAGCATCGGGGAGCAAGCGTTCGCAGGCTGCGTTGGCCTGACGAGTGTGACAATCGGCAGCAACGTCATCAGTATCGGGACCTTCGCGTTCATTGGCTGCACGAGCCTGACGAGTGTGACCATCCCCGAGAGTGTCACCAGCCTCGGGATCGCGGCATTTGCCAATTGCGCGAGCCTGACGAGCGCGACTTTCACCGGCAATGCTCCTGCAGAGATGGGTGAAGAGGTATTCGGCTACGTGGCCGCCGGCTTCAGGGTGTATTATGTCGATGGCGCGGAGGGATTCAGCTCGCCCGTCTGGCAGGGGTATCCGGCGGTGAATTTGGGAAATAGCGCCGATGCCAATCTGGGCTGGCTGGTGTTGAGCGACGGCACGCTCGCGCCCGGCTTCGATCCGGCGGTGACGGCTTACGCCGCCGGCGTCCCGTTTGCCATCTCCAGTGTGACGGTGACGCCGATGATTTCGCACCCGTCGGCCACGGTCGCAGTGCGGATCGATGGCGGCGAGGCGGTGGACGTGGCCTCCGGATCCGCCAGCGCGCCGCTCGCCCTGAAGGCGGGCGCGAACTCCATCGAGATCATCGTGACCAGTGGAGACCAGTCGGCGCAGAAGACGTATCTCATCGCCGTCACGCGCGCGCTGGAGCCGGGATCGCTGGACCACTGGAGGTTCACGTATTTTGGCACTCTGGAAAACGCCGGCGCGGCGGCGGACGAGGCGGATCCGGACGGCGACGGCCGCAACAACCTGGCCGAGTTCGTCGTCGGGACGGATCCGAACGACGGGGCGAGCGCCTATGAGGTGCTTTCGATGGTTCGTGACGGGGGGTCGTTCACCGTCATCGTCTCCTGCATCGACGGCCGGACCTACACACTCGAACGTCGCGGCCATCTGGACGCCGGTCCGTGGATGCCGGTGACCACCCTCGGCCCGTTGGAAACCGGTGGCCTGATCGAACTGACCGATCCCGCCGCGCCGGATGACAGCGCCTTTTATCGTGTCGTCGTGTCGAAACCATGAGGGTTGCACAAGGGGTCTGTCCACACCCCGGCCGCAATCAGGTTCACCCAGGCCGCATACCATGGAGCAGAAGAGGATGCCGCATGACGCTGCCGGCTCCGGCTGAAACTGATCCACTCCAACGCGTTCGCTCAACAAACCTCTGAGCTTGCTCATGATCGGGGAGGCCATGCAAATGCCGGGCAATCGCCAATAACCATTTGACGAACTGAGCGGCCGTGCTTGTGTTGTGTTTCGCATCATGTTTCTCTCATTGCATCGCACGTCCGGATCGGGCGCCAGGCAAG